>JBIQML010000765.1:0-2306 GCA_044463405.1 Nakamurella lactea
GGGGCCGATTCCGTCGGGCCGCCGGGGGCCGCCTGATGCAGCGCGGCCGCCACGGCGGTGCTGATGGCCCTCCCGGCGCGTTCCGGGCCCCACGACACGGGGTTGCCGCCACCGGCGGTGCCGAGTCCCAGGCAGCGACCCGTGTCGTCCACCAGCACCGCCCGGGTGGACGTGCCCCCGGCGTCCACGCCGAGCCGCATCGTTACCACTTCGATACCCGTCCCGGATTGACAGCCCGACCCGTGACGATAATTATTCTCATTCAACAGCCCGTCTCGTGAGATGGATTTTCATCACCGATGGTCGTCAGGCACGAAACCGCGCCCCCGGCAGCCCGGGTCCGCGAGCGCATCCAGGCTCGAATGCCGCAGATGCCTGCCGCCATGACAAAGATTGCCACGCTCGTTCTGGAACGGCCCACCGCGCCCGTGCACCTGTCGATCACCGAGCTGGCCCGCGAGGCCGGGACCTCTCCCGCGACCGTCACCCGGTTCTGCCGGATGCTGGGCTACTCCGGCTACGTGCCGTTCCGGGTCGGGGTCGCCTCGGACATCGGCCGCGGCGACGCCCGCGAGTCCTGGGCCGCCGATATCGGGCGGGCGTTCGGGCCCGACGACACCCCCCGTGAGGTGCTGCGCACGCTGCTGATGGCGCAGAACATGTCTCTGCAGGCCACCGCCGACGGCGTGGATCTGGACCAGATCGTCGAGGTGGCCAGGGCCGTCGCGGAGTGCGATCACCTGGACATCTACGGGATCGGCGGCAGCGGCGTGATGGCCGAGGAGATGGAGGGCCGGCTGTACCGCATCGGCGTGCCGGTGCGCGCCTGGCGCGAGGTGCACTCCGCGCTGGCGAGTGCCGCCATCCAGCGCGAGGGATCCGTGGCGATCGCGATCTCCAACACCGGCCGCACCGAGGAGACCATCGAGGCGCTGTCGCTGGCGCAGTCGTCCGGGGCGCTGGCCGTGGCGATCACCGGCAGTGCCTCGTCACCGCTTGCGGGCCTGGCCGACATCCACCTGACCGCCTACGCACCCGACGCGTACCTGCAGCCGGACGACCTGGCCGCCAAGCACGCGCAGCTGTTCGTGCTCGACCTGCTGTACCTGCTGATCGCGCAACAGAACTTCGGACACGCGGCGAACCTGCTGGTGGCCTCCGCGATGGCGGTCTCCGGACACCGGCGCGAGGCGCCCGGCATCGACGAGCGTCCCATGGGCCAGGCGTCGAAGGCCGGACGCGCGGCATCATCCCGGATCCGAACCCACCGAACGGGGGCATCCAGTGCCTGATCACGTGACCGCGCTGCACGAGGAGGTGGCCGGCCGGCTGGACGCCATCGCGGCGGATGCCCGGTCCGGCGGGCTGGACGCGGCGATCGCGTTGATGGCCGACGGTATCTCCGCCGGCGGCGTGATCCAGGCATTCGGAACCGGGCACTCCCAGGCGTTCGCCATGGAGATCGCCGGCCGGGCGGGCGGGCTGATCCCCGCCAACGCCATCAGGCTCGTCGACCTGGTGCTGTACGGCAGCCGCCGACCCGCCGACCTGGTGGGCGCGGACATGGAGCGCGATCCCACCGTCGTCGACGAGCTGTTCGGCCTGTACCCGCTGCACCCGGGCGACGTGTTCGCGATCGCCTCCAACTCGGGCGTCAACGGATCCGTGGTGGGCATGGCACTGCTGGCCAAGAAGAACGGGCACCCGGTGATCGCCGTCACCAGCCTGGCGCACACCATGGCGGTGACGCCGAAACACCCGTCGGGCCAGCGGCTGTCGGACATCGCCGACGTGGTGATCGACAATCGCGCCCCGTACGGCGACACCACCATCGAGCTCGGCTCTGGCGTGAAGGTGGGGGCGGTGTCCTCGATCACCGCCGCGTTCATCGCGCAGTTGCTCACCGTCGGCGTCGCCGAGCGCCTGGCGGCCTCCGGTGCGGTGCCCCCGGTGTACATCTCGGCGAACATCCCGGAAGGAGATGAGCACAACAACGCCCTGGAATCCAGATACGGCAATCGGATCAAACGAGGGGTCGCTCCCGGCCCCGACAACCCATGGAAGGTGGGTCAGCAATGAGCAGTGACAACAAGAGCCTGAATCGCCGGACCCTGCTGCGCGGCGCCGCCGCGACGGCTGCGCTGGTCCCGCTGACGGGCGCGCTCGCTGCGTGCGCCGGCGGCGGCGCCGGCGGTTCGGCCAGCTCGGCATCCTCGTCCGGCTCCGGGTCATCCGGCTCGGCATCCTCCGGTTCGGCGGCCTCCTCCGGGTCGGCGTCCAGCGCCTCGGGCTCGGCGCCCTCGGCA
>JBIQML010000766.1:0-2304 GCA_044463405.1 Nakamurella lactea
ACACCAGCAACTGCGGCACCTGCGTGGTGCTGATGGACGGCGAGCCGGTCAAGTCGTGCACCGTGCTGGCCGCCATGGCCGGCGGGCACGAGATCCGCACGGTGGAGGGGCTGGCCTCCGGCGGCGAGCTGGACCCGGTGCAGCAGGGTTTCATGAACTGCCACGGCCTGCAGTGCGGCTTCTGCACCCCCGGCATGATGATGACCGCCCGGGCGCTGCTGGATCGCAACCCGGACCCGACCGACCACGAGATCCGCGAGGCCATCTCCGGCCAGATCTGCCGCTGCACCGGCTACGCCACCATCGTCCGCTCGATCCGATGGGCGGCCAGCGAGCAGGCCGGCACCCGCACCGAGCTGACACCCGATCCGCCATCGGCCCCGCTGGAGCCCGTCACCGCCGGGAGCGCATCATGACCGTCACCGCCGAACCGACCGTTCCCTCCACCGACCGGCGCGCCACCGCGTTCGTCGACAACGACCAGCACCCGGTCGGGCACGGGCGGATGCTGCGCAAGGAGGACCCGCGGTTCATCCGTGGCAAGGGCCACTACCTGGACGACATCCAGTTGCCGGGCATGCTGCACCTGGCGATCCTGCGTTCCCCGCTGGCGCACGCGAGGATCACCGGCATCGACATCAGCGCCGCCCAGGCGCATCCCAAGGTCAAGCTGGTGGTCACCGGCGCGATGCTGGCCGAGAAGAACCTGGCCTGGATGCCGACCCTGTCCAACGACGTGCAGGCGGTGCTGGCGACCGACAAGGTGCGCTTCCAGGGCCAGGAGGTCGCCTTCGTCGTCGCCGAGGACCGCTACTCCGCCCGGGACGCGCTGGAACTGATCGACGTCAGCTACGAGGAGCTGCCGCCGGTGTGGGACGCCCGCCGCGCCCTGGACCCGGACGCACCGGTGATCCGCGACGACATCGAGGGCAAGACCGACAACCACATCTTCGACTGGGAGACCGGCGACAAGGACGCCACCGAGCGGGTGTTCTCCACCGCCGACGTCGTCGTCACGCAGGACATGGTCTACCCGCGGGTGCACCCCGCGCCGATGGAGACCTGCGGTGCGGTCGCCGATCTCGACCCGATCGACGGCAAGCTCACGCTGTGGTCCACCACCCAGGCGCCGCACGCGCACCGCACCTTGTACGCCATCGTGGCCGGCCTGCCCGAGCACAAGATCCGGATCGTCTCCCCCGACATCGGTGGCGGCTTCGGCAACAAGGTGCCCATCTACCCGGGCTACGTGTGCGCCATCGTCGGCTCGCTGCTGCTGGGCACGCCGGTCAAGTGGATGGAGGACCGCTCGGAGAACCTGACCAGCACCGGCTTCGCGCGGGACTACATCATGCGCGGCGAGATCGCCGCCACCAAGGACGGCAAGATCCTGGCGATCCGCACCAACGTGCTGGCCGACCACGGCGCGTTCAACGCGCAGGCCGCCCCGGTCAAGTATCCGGCCGGGTTCTTCGGGGTGTTCTGCGGTAGCTACGACCTGCAGGCCGCCTACGCCCACCAGACCGCCGTCTACACCAACAAGGCACCGGGCGGGGTGGCCTACGCCTGCTCGTTCCGCATCACCGAGGCGGTCTACCTGGTGGAGCGGCTGGTGGACTGCCTGGCGCACGAGATGAAGATGGACCCGGTGGAGCTGCGCCGGCGGAACCTGCTCAAACCCGAACAGTTCCCGTACACCAGCAAGACCGGATGGGTCTACGACTCGGGCAACTACCAGGCCACGCTGGACGAGGCGCTGCGCATCGCCGGCTACGACGAGCTACGCCGCGAGCAGGCCGAGAAGCGCGAGCGCGGCGAGCTGATGGGCATCGGGGTGGCGTTCTTCACCGAGGCCGTCGGCGCCGGGCCGCGCAAGGACATGGACATCCTGGGCCTGGGCATGGCGGACGGCTGCGAGTTGCGCATCCACCCCACCGGCAAGGCCGTGGTGCGGCTGTCCGTGCAGACCCAGGGGCAGGGACACGAGACGACGTTCGCGCAGATCGTGGGCGAGGAGCTGGGCATCCCGCCGGCCGACATCGAGGTGGTGCACGGCGACACCGACCAGACCCCGTTCGGGCTGGGCACCTACGGCAGCCGCTCCACCCCGGTGTCCGGGGCGGCGGCGGCGCTGGTGTCGCGCAAGATCCGGGACAAGGCGCGCATCATCGCCTCCGGCATGCTGGAGGTCAGCGTGTCGGACCTGGAGTGGGACAAGGGGTCATTCCACGTCGCGGGCGATCCGGAGAAGTCGGTGACGATCCAGCAGATCGCGATGCGGGCGCACGGCGCGGGCGACCTGCC
>JBIQML010000767.1:0-2300 GCA_044463405.1 Nakamurella lactea
GCACCGTCCGCACCCGCACCGGGCCGTACTCGCCGGGCCCAGGGGAGTGTCCCTGGTGTCCGACGACGTCCGGAACATGCTGCAGCAGGGTGCCTTTGGCCTGCACCGACATCACCTGCATGCCGCGGCAGATCCCCAGCGTCGGCATCGATCGGGCGGCCGCCGCGTCCAGCAGCGCCATCTCGGCGGCGTCCCGGTCGGCCTGCCAGGCGGTGGTGTGCGGTCCGGCCGGCTGGCGGTATCCGGCCGGGTCCACATCCGGACCGCCGGCGATCACCAGCGCGTCCAGCCGCTGTGCCGCCGCGAGGGCGCGGTCCGGATCGGGGTCGGGTGGCAGCAGGACCGGGATGCCGCCGCCGGCCCGGACCGCGTCGACGTACCCCGCCGGCAGCAGGTCGGCCGGGACGTGCTGCCAGCTGCCCCAACTGGCCGGCTCCCGGTAGGTGCTGATGCCCACGACGGGGCGCTGTGCCGTCATGCCGATGCCCGCCGTGGGTCAGTCGAGGGGGGTGACGTAGGCGCCGGCGATGCCGCCGTCCACCAGGAACTGGGACGCGGTGATGAAGCTGGACTCGTCGGAGGCCAGGAACAACACCGCGTTGGCGATCTCCTCCGCCTCGGCGAAGCGCCCCATCGGGATGTGCACCAGCCGGCGCGCCGCCCGCTCCGGGTCCTTGGCGAACAGTTCTTGCAGCAGCGGGGTGTTGACCGGTCCGGGGCACAGCGCGTTGACCCGCACCCCCTGCCGGGCGAACTGCACCCCGAGTTCCCGGGACATGGCCAGCACGCCACCCTTGGAGGCGGTGTAGGAGATCTGCGACGTGGCGGCGCCCATCACGGCCACGAACGATGCGGTGTTGATGATCGAGCCGCGACCCTGCTCGAGCATGTGGGGCAGCGCTGCCTTGCAGCACAGGTAGACGCTGGTCAGGTTGACCTCCTGGACTCTTCTCCAGGCGTCCAGGCCGGTGGTCAGGATGGAGTCGTCCTCCGGCGGGGAGATACCGGCGTTGTTGAAGGCGACATCGACGCTGCCGTAGGAACTCTTGGCCAGCGCGAACAGCGCCTCGACGGCGGCCGCATCGGTGACGTCGGTACGGGCATAGGCGCCTCGCAACTCGTCGGCGAGTGATGGGCCGCGATCGTCGTCGATGTCGCCGATGACCACCCGGGCGCCCTCGGCGGCGAACCGGCGCGCGGTGGCCAGTCCGATGCCCGAGCATGCCCCGGTGATGACGGCGACCCTGCCGTCCAGACGTCCTGCCATATCGATCGAAAGCCTTTCTGTCGGTGACGAAGCTCCCGGGCTCAGCCGGTCGCGATGAAGACGTTCTTCTCCTCGGTGAACGCGTCGGTCGCGTTCGGACCGAGTTCCCGGCCCAGGCCGGACTGCTTGTAGCCGCCGAAGGGCGTCCAGTAGCGCACCGAGGAGTGTGAGTTCACCGACAGGTTGCCGGACTGCACTCCGCGCGCCACCCGCAGCGCCCGGCCCACGTCGGAGGTGTAGATCGACCCGGACAGGCCGTACTCGGTGTCGTTGGCCATCGCGATCGCCTCGGCCTCGTCATCGAACGGCAGCACCGCCACCACCGGCCCGAACACCTCCTCCCGCCATACCGGATCCGCGCTGGAGCCCGGCAGCACCACGCTGGGCGGGAACCAGAAACCGCCGTCGAACCCGTCGCCGGAGGGGACGCTGCCGGTGACCGCGACGTGCACGCCGTCCAGGTACCCGGCGACCTTCTCCCGGTGCGCGGCGGAGATCAGCGGCCCCATCTCCGCTTCCTCGGACGATGGGTTGGCGACCCGGACCTTCGTCACCGCCGTTCCGAACAACTCCAGGAACCGCTCGTACACGCTGCGCTGCACCAGGATCCGGGATCGGGCGCAGCAGTCCTGCCCGGCGTTGTCGAACACCGCGTACGGGGCCGCAGCGGCCGCTGCGGCCAGATCGGTGTCGTCGAAGACGATGGTGGCGTTCTTGCCGCCCAGTTCCAGGGTGACGGGCTTCACCTGGGCGGCGCATCCGGCCATGATCTGCTTGCCGACCTCGGTGGAGCCGGTGAAGCACACCTTGCGCACCGCCGGATTGTCCACGAAGCGCTGACCGACCACCGATCCCTTGCCGGGGATCACCGTGAACACCCCGTCCGGCAGGCCGGCCTCCCGGCTCAACTCGGCCAGCCGCAGCGCGGTCAGCGGGGTCAGCTCGGCGGGTTTGAGCACCACGGTGTTGCCGGCGGCCAGCGCCGGGCCGAAGCCCCAGCCGGCGATCGGCATCGGGAAGTTCCACGGCACGA
>JBIQML010000768.1:0-2295 GCA_044463405.1 Nakamurella lactea
TGCTGCACGACACCGTGGAGGACACCCCGTACGCGCTGGAGCAGCTCACCGCGGACTTCGGCGAGGAGGTCGCTCGGCTGGTGGACGGTGTCACCAAGCTGGACAAGGTGAAGTTCGGCGAGGCGGCCGAGGCGGAGACCATCCGCAAGATGATCATCGCCATGGCCAGGGACCCTCGGGTGCTGGTGATCAAGCTCGCCGACCGGCTGCACAACATGCGCACCATGCGCTTCCTGCCGCCCGACAAGCAGGTCCGCAAGGCCCGCGAGACGCTGGAAGTCCTTGCGCCCCTGGCGCATCGGCTGGGAATGTCCACCATCAAGTGGGAGCTGGAGGATCTGGCGTTCGCCATCCTGCACGCCAAGCGGTACAACGAGATCGCCCGGCTGGTGGCCGACCGCGCGCCGTCTCGGGATACCTACATCGCCGCCGTCACCGAGCAGATCCGCTCCGAGCTCAGCGCCGCCAAGCTGCCCGCGGAGGTGGTGGGGCGCGGCAAGCACTACTACTCGATCTACCAGAAGATGCAGGTCCGCGGCCGCGAGTTCGACGAGATCCACGACCTGGTGGCGGTGCGCATCCTGGTCGGAACCATCCGGGAGTGCTACGCCGCCATGGGCGTGGTGCACTCCATGTGGGCGCCCATGCCGGGACGGTTCAAGGACTACATAGCGCAGCCGCGGTACGGGGTGTACCAGTCGCTGCACACCACCGTGATCGGCCCGGAGGGCAAGCCGCTGGAGGTGCAGATCCGCACCCAGGACATGCACCACACCGCCGAGTACGGCATCGCCGCGCACTGGAGGTACAAGGAGACCCGCGGCACGCACACCGGATCGCTGGCCTCGGTGGACGAGATGGCGTGGATGCGCCAGCTTCTGGACTGGCAGCGGGAGGCCGGCGACCCCGGCGAGTTCCTGGACAACCTGCGCTACGAGATCCGCTCCAACGACATCTTCGTGTTCACCCCGAAGGGCGACATCCACACGCTGCCAGCGGGTTCCACGCCGGTGGACTTCGCCTACTCCATCCACACCGAGGTCGGCCACCGCTGCATCGGTGCCCGGGTGGACGGCCGCCTGGTGGCCCTGGAGCGCAAGCTGACCAACGGCCAGATCGTGGAGATCTTCACCTCCAAGGCGGCCAACGCCGGCCCCAGCCGGGACTGGCTGAGCTTCGTCGCGTCGTCCCGGGCAAAGACCAAGATCCGGCAGTACTTCGCCAAGGAACGCCGCGAGGAGGCGCTGGAGTCCGGCAAGGAGGCCATCGCGAAGGCGGTGCGCCGGCAGGGCTTGTCGGTGCAGCGGCTGATCTCCCAGGACGCGTTGACCTCGGTGGCGCACGAGCTGGGCTACAAGGACATCGCGGCGCTGTACGCGGCCGTCGGCGACAACCACATCTCCGCGAAGACCGTTGTCACCAGGGTCGTCTCGGTGATCGGTGGAGAGGACACCTCCGGTCACGAGGTGGCCGAGCCGACCGCGCTGGTGGGCACTCGCCGGGCGCGGCCGTCCACCGACGCGGGGGTGCTGGTCAAGGGCGTCACCGATGTGCAGGTCAAGCTGGCGCGCTGTTGCACCCCGGTGCCGGGCGACGCCATCCTGGGCTTCGTCACCAAGGGCGGGGCGGTGTCGGTGCACCGAACCGACTGCACGAACGCCGAATCGCTGCGCGCCGAACCGTCCCGGCTGGTGGACGTGAGCTGGGATCCCGGTGCGTCGTCGGTGTTCCTGGTGTCCATCCAGGTGGAGGCGCTGGACCGGCACCGGTTGCTCTCGGACATCACCAAGACGCTGGCCGACGAGAAGGTCAACATCCTGTCGGCGAACCTGTCGATGTCCAAGGACCGGATGGCGATCAGCCGGTTCTCCTTCGAGATGGCCGACCCCAAGCACCTCGGGCACGTGTTGCGCGCCGTCCGCGGGGTCGAGGGCGTGTACGACGTCTATCGGTTGACCAGCGCCTGATCCGCCGGCGCTGCCCGGGATCGGGCGCCCGCCGAGGGCTGGCAAACCCACCCAGGTAGCCCGATGTTGTCGCGACACGCCGGGAAATTCGTGCTACCTGCAGCTACTTCGGGCTACCTGCCCCGGGACGCGGGGCGCCCGGCTCCATCGGTGACGGGTCAGTTCGTGCCGGCGGACGATCCCGATGTGGCGGCGCTCGCGGCGGATCCGCTCGGGGCCGCGCTGCCCGCACCGGAGGCGCTGCCCGCGCCCCCGGCGCCCGACGCGCCGCCGGCGCCCGACGCGCTGCCCGCACCGGAGGCGCTGCCCACGCTGCCGGCACCCGAGG
>JBIQML010000769.1:0-2279 GCA_044463405.1 Nakamurella lactea
AACGGACTCGGCTCGACGACGTACGAGGAGCTGTTCGTCACCTACCGCGCGGTCGCCGCCAAGCTGGACGCGGCGGGGGTCGAGATCGTGGACTGCGAGGTCGGCGAGCTGACCACATCGCTGGACATGGGCGGCGTTTCGCTGAGTCTCACATGGACCGACGAGAAGATCGAGGAGTACTGGAACGCCCCGTGCGACACTCCTGCGCTGCGCCGCGGGACGGTGCAGGCGACCGGTCGCGTCGCCGACCTTGATCGGTTCAGCCGCCCGCGGGAGCTGTCCGTCGAGCAGCCGGGTAGCGTCGAATCGCAGGCGGCGGTTCGCGCGATCGCTGGCGGGTTGGAACGCATCGTGCAGGTCCTGCACGAGCACCAGGACGAACTCGGCCGGCTGGATGCCGTCGCCGGTGACGGCGATCACGGCGTCGGGATGGTCCGGGGTGCCGAGAGCGCCCTGGCCGCGGTACAGACGCTCGCGGCGGGCGGCGCCGGCGTACGCACCGCCTTGCTGGGCGCCGGCGGACAGTGGTCGGAACGGGCCGGCGGGACGTCCGGCGCATTGTGGGGTTCCATCTGCGCCGCCGCGGGTGGTGCCCTGAGCGACACCGAGGGTGTCGGACCGGCCGACCAGGCGCGGGCCGCGCGCACGGCGCTGACCGCGCTGCTGGATCTGGGCAAGGCGGCGCCGGGTGACAAGACCATGATCGATGCCTGCGTCCCGTTCGTGGAGACGCTGGAATCGGAGGTGGCGGCAGGCACCCCGATCGCGGCGGCATGGCGTCGGGCGGCCGAGGTCGCGGTAACGGCAGCACAGCAGACTGCGCCGATGCGCCCGGCGATCGGCAGGGCGCGGCCCCTGGCCGAGCGCAGCATCGGGCACCCCGATCCGGGTGCGGTGTCCTTCGGTCACGTGGTCCAGGCCATCGCAGAGCTCTTTCACGATTAAGGGTTCGCGGCACCGATCCTCGGACGACGCCGCGGTTGGGCGACATCCGTGCTCTGTTAAGGTCCCTGGTTAGAATTATGTGGTCGGTGAAGGGCCATGACAATGAGTTGGACCGCCCAACGTCACGTTGCCATCGACCGGCAGTCCCTCGGCCCTCCGGGTGCCGAGCAGGCCGTCGCGGTGAGCAGCACCGTGGTCGACCGGCGGCCAGTCGCGGTGGAACGCGGCGACGGCCGCGGCGATCTCGCCGAGATGGTCGAGGATCTGGCTGGCGAGTTCTACACACAGCCACTGTTGCGCCGGATCCTGACCTATTCGATCAAGCTACTGCAGGCCGATGCCGGCTCGATCAGCATCGTGAACCAGGAGAGCGGGGTCTACCGCAAGGAGGTCGATATCGGGATCGGCTGTCAGTCCGGTCGCATCTTCCCGCTGAACGAGGGCGTCACCGGGCAGGTGGTTGCCCGGGGCGGCCCGGTCAGGTTCGCGGACTATTCGCAGGTTCCCGGGGGGCACCTGCAGGTGGACGATTCCGGCCAGGTCTGGGGCGTCATCGGCGTTCCCATCGTGTGGAAGAACACCATCGTGGGCGTCTTCGTGCTGTTCTCCCGCGATCCGGAGCGCCAGTTCACCGAGGCCGACGGCAACGCGCTACAGGTCTTCGCGAAGTACGCGGCCCTGGCGCTGGCGAACGCGCAACTGTACGAGGAGTCGGAGGCCCGCAGCAGGGCGTTGCCATCGGGAGCGGCCCTCGTTCGCCCGCCGAGGCCGGCGGTGGCCGAGGTGGTCACCCACGGGCTGGATTTCGTCATCGACCAGCTGTGGGCCGTCGGTGAGATGGTGGGTGAACAGGCGGATGCCCAGGCCCGGCTGGAACTGGCACGGCGCGCCATCGAGGCGACGTCCGCGGACGTCCGCCGCGTCGTTCTTGGAACCTTCCCGCTGGCGGCGAAGGGGCCCTGGCTCACCGATGCGCTATTGACCGAGCTGCGCGCCGCCCGCGGCATGGGGCGCATCAGCAGTGAGGTTGCCGTGTCCGGTGACGCGTGCCCGCTCCCGGTCGCGTTGTCGGACCATTTACTCTACGTAGCACGGGAATTCCTCGACTGCGTGATCCGTCGCCCGGGGCGGCACAGGGTGACCGCATTGCTGACCTACGCGGGCCCCGATGTGATGCTTTCGCTGACCGACCGGACGGACGACGCACCCGTCGGCGCGGGCGGCCACGACGGGGTGATCGACATGGCGCTTCGAGCGATGGCCGAGCGGACTAGGCTGATGGACGGTACCTTCCGCGCCGACTGGCCGGATCCGGGAACCAACAGGGTGTAGGT
>JBIQML010000770.1:0-2274 GCA_044463405.1 Nakamurella lactea
CCTGTGACCCTCGGCGTCGCGGGGACGATCGAGGGCCCTCATCTGGTGCGGCGCCCGTCGGTGATGGCGTGCCACAGGCCCAACCCCGCACCACCGGCTGCGGCCAGTGGCAGGAGGGTGCGGGCAATGCGCCGCGGTAGGCTCGGTGCTGGCCGGCCGGCGGGCACCGGCGCCGACCGGGACGCGGGATATCGCTCCGGTGTGGATGCTCTCGCTCGCTCCATCACCTGCGCGAGGTGCAGTGGCTCGCGTCCGGTCCCGGCATCACGGATCTGGGTGGAGCAGGAGAACCCGTCCGCCACGACGAGCGCCTCCGGCGGGGCGTCGCGTACCGCGGGCAGTAGTCCCTGCTCGCCACATTCCATGGAGATCTGATATTTCCCGGACTCGAAGCCCCACGACCCTGCGAGCCCACAGCAGCCGCCCGACACCGGTTGCACGTCCAGCCCCATTCGGGTCAGGAGTTCGTTCTCGGCGTCCATGCCTCCGGTGGCGCGCTGATGGCAGTGCCCCCACATGAGGGCCGTCCCCGACATGCTGGGAACGTCCACATCGAAAGTCCGGAAGAACTCTGCGAAGTGGTACGCGTTGGCGGCCAGGCGCTTCGCGTCGTCATCGTGCGGAAGCATCTTGGTCAGTTCGTCCTTGAACACGGCCAGGCAACTGGGTTCCATTCCAACGACGGGTATGCCGTCGCGGACATACGGCCGCAGCACGTCGAGCAGATGGTGCAGGTACCGCTGCGCCGCGTCGAGAAACCCGTAGTCGTACAGCGGGCGCCCGCAGCACACGTGGACCGTTGGCATGATGACCTGCCACCCTGCGGCCTCGATCGCCTCGACGCAGGCCACACCGACGTCGGTGTGCAGATGGTTGTTGAAGGTGTCCGGGAACAGCACCATGGGGCGGCCATGAGGATTGGCGGTACCGCCGCGCCGCCGGAACCACTCCTGCAGCGTCATCGGTGCGAACGACGGCAGCGGACGGCGCCGGTCGATCCCCGCCACCAGCTTGGCCACGGTGGCCAGCCCGGGTGTGTGTGTCGCCGCGTTCACCAACTCCGGGAACTGCGCGGCGAGGCGACTGGCCTGGTCGATGAACCCGAACGCATAGGCATGCCGGGACCGCCAGCGCCGCCAGGAGTGATAGTGATGGTAACGAAACTCCGCCTTGTAGGTAGGCATGTCCACTTGTACCGGGCAGTCGCTGGTGCAGCCCTTGCAGGCCAGGCACAGCTCGAGCCCGTCGGCAACCTCCTTGGACTGCCAGCCATCGGTGAGCACCTCGCCCTGCAACATCTCGAACAGCAGCCGCGACCGCCCCCGGGTGGAGTGCTTCTCCTCCCGGGTCACCTGGTAACTGGGACACATGGTCGGGGCGCCCTCGGGGACGCGGCACTTGCCGATCCCGACGCACCGCAACCCGGCGTGCGCGACATCGCCGCCCTCCTCGATGAAGGAGAACTTCGTGACCGGCCGCGGCGGGTTATAGGAGGTGCCCAGCCGTAGATTCTCGTCCAGCCGGTACGGGTCGATCACCTTGCCGGGATTCATCTTCCATTCCGGATCCCAGATCAGCTTGAACTCCCGCATGGCCTGGATGAGTTCCGGTCCGTACTGCTTGTCCAGCAGTTCGGCGCGTTGCTGACCGTCGCCGTGCTCGCCGGACAGGGTGCCCCCGAAGGACGTCACCAGGTCGGCGGCGTGCTCCAGGAACGCCCGGTAGTTCGCGATGCCCGCGGCGGTGCGCAGGTCGAAGCTCATGCGGGAGTGCACGCAGCCCTGGCCGAAGTGGCCATACACGGCGCCTCGGATGCCGTGCTGTGACATCAGCTCCTGCAGGCCGGCGAGGTAATCCCCCAACCGGGCGGGGGGGACGGCGCAGTCCTCCCAGCCGGGCCAATTGTCCTCGCCACGGGCGAAGGCGGTCGACCCGAGCCCGCCTTCCCGGATCTCCCAGATGTCGCCGCTGTGCCCGCCCTCCTGGGCGCTCGGTTCCACCGAGATCGCGTCCGGCGGATGGGCCTTTTCGGTGATGAGCCACTCGGCGAACTCGTGTGCTCTGGATGTGGATTCCTCGGCGCTGTCCGCGCCGAACTGCACCAGCAGCCAGGCTCCCGGTTTGCCGCCGGGAAGCTCGGCAATGTCGGAGACGTGCATGTGCTGCTGCTGCTGGTCGTGGATCAGCTCCTCGTCCAGACCCTCCAGGGCGATCGGCCTCCAATGCTGGACGATCTCCGTGACGTGCTCGGCCGCCGCGACGATATCGGGGTAG
>JBIQML010000771.1:0-2274 GCA_044463405.1 Nakamurella lactea
ATTCCCGTCACGACGAGATCACTCGGCATACCGGGCCGCTGCAGGCAGTTCCGCTGGCGACCCGTGCGCTGCCGGCGGCCCCCGGAGTAGCGTGAGGGTCTGGCATCCGGGAGGAACCAGCGGGCGTCTGGTCGTGATCGAGGTGTAGCTGCTGTGAGTGACGGCGGATCGGGCACCCACCGACGGGCCAGCCTGATCACCGCGGCGCAGCCCTCCTACGACGACCAGTTCCGCAGCCGGCGCCGCCGTTACGTGATCATGATGGCGATGCGGGTTCCGTTCCTGATCGCGGCCGCCGCGCTGTACCACACCCCCTGGCTGGCGGTGCTGCTGATCGTCATCTCGATCCCGCTGCCCTGGTGCGCGGTGCTGATCGCCAACGACGGCCCGGCCCGCAAGCCGGTCAAGGCGGTGCGCGGGGTGTTCAACAACCAGCGGGCGTTGCCCGGCCCCGCCCGCGAGGTGGTGGACGCCGAGCAGCGGGAGGACACCCGGGACGACGTCCGGGACGGCGCCCATCGGGCGCGGTGAGCGACCTGGTCAGGCCGTGAGCACCTGCACCCGGTGCGGGGTGAGCAGGAACGTCCCGGCCACCGAGACGCCGGCACGGGCGCCGGCCCCGGCCAGACCCGCGGCCCAGCAGTGATCGGCCGCGAGGGTCCGATCCTCGCCCAGCCGCTCCCGCACGAAGATGACGCTGCCGTCGCCGGCCAGGCTCTCCTCCAGGACGGCGGACAGCGCACCGGCCAGCGCGTCGAGCAGGGCGGGCTCCGGCAGGTCGGGGCAGTCCTCGATGGGGATCATCACCGGCGACTGGCGGCGCAGCCCGTCCAGCAGCAGCACCCACAGTTGCCCGGGATTGATGGCCGGCGCCAGCAGGTCGCGGATGCGGGCCAGCATGTCCGACTCGGTGAGCAGCGGTTCGTATTGGGCGGAGAACGCGTCGATCGTCATGCCCAGCAGTGTGGGCGACATCCGTGACGGCGCCGGAGAAGTTGTCCACACCGGGGCAAGCGCCCGGCCGGTTATGCACATCCCGCCGGCCGGACGGCGGCACATCGCCGCGGCGGCGCTATCCTGCCCGCCGTCGCCCGGTGAGCCGGCCCCACAACCCGGGCCGTCCCTCCCGCCGGCGGGCACGCTCGGACTCCCGCGCCATCCGGATCGCCTCGGCGTCGGCGGCCTGCTTGTCGGCCAGGGCCTGCCGGTCGGTCCGCCAGCGGGTCAGCACCTCCTCCACGTCCAGCGGCCGCATCGCCAGCGGCGGCCCCCAGGTGGGCATCCGAACCTCGTCGGAGATGCGCTCGTTCAGGTCCGCGACCAGGTTCCGCACGGCCTGCTCGGTGCGCAGCCGCGCGGCTCGCTCGGGCAGGTCCTCCGCCTCCCGGCGCAGCAGCAGCGAGGGCGGCAGGAATCCGGAGTTGGCGCCGTCCCCGGTCTGCAGGTAGCGCTGCAGCCAGCCGTCGGTGACGCCGCCCTGCAGCGGTTTGCCGGTGCCGGGCAGGTGGTCGAACTCGCCGCGCTCGGTCGCCTCGCGGATCGCCCGATCCACGTGCGACTCGTACTGCGGGGTGGGGGAGGCCGCCATGACAGCTACGGTACCGGCGGCCGTCGGTGGCATCATGGCGGTCGTGCCCCGGCGTGCGGCGGGGCGATGGCCGGAGAGGGAGATGGCGATGACAGCACCGGTGACGGAGGTTCTCGAGCAGCCCACCGACTCCACCAGCGACGACACCCCTGAGAAGTTCCACTACGTGCGCAAGAACAAGATCGCCGAGAGCGCGGTGATGGGCACCCACGTGGTCGCCCTGTGCGGTGAGGTCTTTCCGGTGACGAAGTCCCCGAAGCCCGGCTCCCCGGTCTGCCCCGAGTGCGAGCGAATCTACAAAGCGCTGCCACCCGGAAAGGACTGACGCCCTGCTGCCGTCGTCCGGGTGTTCGTCAGCCGGCGGCGTCGCTGACGACGCGATGCGAGGTCAGGGAGTGCAGTTCGCCGAACACGTCCGTCACGATGTCGATGACGGGACGCCGCTCGCCGTCCCGGATCCACTGACCGAAGGCGATGCCGAACACGGTCATGCCGGATTCGGCGGCCAAGGTCGCGACCGGTTCGTCGACGTCGCGTTCACGGAGTGCGCCGGCGATGGTGGCGGCGATCATGGCGAGCTTGTGCCGTTCACGTTCCTGCAGCGCTGGATTCTGATCGATCACGGCTTGCCGGGCGCGCGAGAAGTCCCTGCGCTCGTCCGGAAACAGCGCTGTCGCGGATCGCAC
>JBIQML010000772.1:0-2267 GCA_044463405.1 Nakamurella lactea
CGCTGGGCGATTGCAACGAGGACACCGAGTCCTCATCCGCGGAGTCCGCGGTGGTGGCCGGATTCATGCACCGGGACATCGACAAGGTGCTGGGCACCCTGGACGAGCGGGAGCGCGAGGTCGTCCGGATGCGCTACGGCCTGATCGACGGACGGCCGCGCACCCTGGACGAGATCGGCCGGGCGTTCTCCATCTCCCGTGAGCGGGTGCGGCAGATCGAGCGCGACTCGATGGCCAAGCTGCGCACCGGGGACCGGTCCGAGGCGCTGCGGGCATACGCGAGCTGACCCGGAGCAAGACCTCGTGAGCCCCGGGTGGTGCTACGGCACCGCCCGGGGCTCATGGCTATCTGGTGGCCGGTGCTACCGCAGCCGTCGGCGCTCGTCCAGCGGTGCTGGCGGCGGGCCGATCCGGCCGGTGGCGCCGGTGATCGCGATCCCGCCCGGCCCCGCCAGCACCGGCCGCAGATCCAGCCGGCGCACCTGAGGCAGGTCGTCGGCCAGCGCGGACAGCCGCTGCGCCAGATCGACCAGCGGCGCCCGGTCGACGGCCGGAGCGCCCCGGTAGCCGTCCAGCAGCGGCGCGGCCCGCGGCGCGCCGATCAGCCCGGCCGCGTCCAGGTCGGTCAGCGGCACCGCCCGGTAGGCCCGGTCGTCCAGCAACTCGGTGGCCACGCCGCCGATCCCGAAGGACACCAGCGCGCCGAACGACGGGTCGGCGGTGACGGAGAACACCGTGGACACGGCGCGGCGCCCCGCCTCCACCGCCCGCTGCACGTACACCTGCGGCCCGCCGGCGGCTGCGATCTCCCGGTATCCACCGGCCACCGCGGCGGCGTCGGACAGGTCCAGCCGCACCCCGATCCGGTCCTCCCGGTGACGCAGCGACTGGTCAAAGGCCTTGAGCACCACCGGGTATCCCACGTCCCGCGCGGCCTCGACGGCCGCGTCAGCGTCGCCGGCCAGCCGGAAGTCGGTGACGGTGATCCCGTAGCAACCCAGCAACGCGACCAGTTCGGCGTCGGTCATCTCCCGCTCGCCGTCCTCCGGCCGCATCGCGGCCGCCAACTCGGCCGCCCGGGCCTTGTGCACGCCGTCCGGAACCAGCACCTCGCCGGGTGGCGTTGCAAGCCAGTCCGCGTACCGGACCGCCGCCGCGAGCGCCGCCACCGCCCGTTCGGGCGACGGGTAGCTGGGCACCGATCCACGGGCCGCCCCCGCGATCGCGCCCGGCGCGCCGCCATCCGGCTCGGTCGACGCCTCCGGCCGATCCGCCCGACCCGGCGTAGACGAGGACGTCGTCACCGCCAGCTGGTCCGGGATCCCCTCTGCGGCAAGGAATGTCGACAGGACCGGCACGCTCGCACCCTTCGCGGCCCGGCGCAGCGCGGCGGCGTGCACGGCACCCGCGGTGGCCACCGGCGGCACGAACACCACCAGCACCGCACCGACCTCGCCGGCATCCGCCGCCCGCGCCACCGCCGATGCCAGATCGTCCGCGCTGACGGACACGCCCAGATCCTGCGGCGCTCCCCCGGCCACGGTCAGCCCGGCGTCCAGACAGGCGTCCAGCGCCAGCAGCCCGAGCGCGGTGGAATTGCCGATGATGGCGACGGTCTCGCCGGCCGGCAGCGGCTGGCAGGCCAGCAGCAGCGCGACGTCGAACGCGTCGGACAGGGTGGCGGTGCGAATCACCCCGGACCGGGCGAACAACGTGGCCACCGCCGCCTCCGAGATCGGGGCGACGTTCACGCTCAGCCCGGCGGGCACCAGCGCATGCCGCCCGGACTTGACGGCGATCACCGGCTTGGCTCGCGCCAGGGTGCGGGCCAGCCGGGCGAACTTGCGCGGGTTGCCGAACGACTCCAGGTACAGCAGCACCACCTCCGTGCGGTCGTCCGTCTGCCAGAACTGCAGCAGGTCGTTGCCGGACACGTCGGCACGGTTGCCCGCGGACACGAACGAGGACAACCCGAGCCCGCGGCTGGCGGCGTCCGCCAGGATGGCGATGCCCAGCGCGCCGGACTGGCAGAAGAAACCGACCCGACCCGGTGCCGGCACCACCGGCGCCAGCGTGGCGTTCATCCGCACCGCGGGGTCGGTGTTCACCAGCCCCAGGCAGTTGGGCCCGAGCACCCGCATGCCGGCGGCGCGGGCCAGCGCCACCATGGTGCGCTGCGCGGCCGCACCGTCCAGTCCTGACTCTGCGAAACCCGCCGTCACCACCACCCGGCCGTGCACGCCCTTGGCCCCGCAGGCCTGCTTCAC
>JBIQML010000773.1:0-2267 GCA_044463405.1 Nakamurella lactea
TTCGACGCGGCGGTGCTCCAGGGCCCTAAGGTGTCGATCCCGCATCGCGAGTACTCCCTGTTCCGGGGCCGGCTCGCGGATTTCGGCGACTGGGGCGCGGCCGATCGCCTTCCCGGGATGCCACGCACCGATATGCCGAATCCGGCGTTCATCTGGCCGGCCGACCACGCCTGGTGCGTCGCGAATGACGTCGATCCGCATTGGGCCGGCAGCGGTGCTTCTGCCGCCGCCATCGACGAGTTGCTGACCACCCCCGGCATCGACATCGTGGAAGAGGACCCCACCATCCCGCAACCTGCGTACCGGTAACGGGCGCGGCTGCGATGCCGACCCGCGCCGTGAGCGACCTGCAGCGCCGAGGTTCACCAGCCAGACGGAGAACGCCCGATCGAACGGCGAATCATCGATGGGGTGGCTCGTAGGCCGGTGAACTCGACTCCGGTTCGGCCGATGGCGCTGACGGATCGGCGGAGTCCGGGTTCGGATCGGCTGAGCTGATCACCGGCTCGGCCGGTGGCACTATCGGGCCAAGAGTGGCCGGCGGCACGCCGACATCATCGGTACGAAAATCGAGACCGAGGCCCACGGTCGCATCCTTGCCGGAAATCCGGAGCCGGTCCGCGGTGATCGTGTAGTCGAAGTCGTTGCCCAGCACGGACAATTCGGCGAACCACTTCCGGTCGCCGGTGCAATCCAGACGTTCGCCGGCCAGGCCGGGGACGACGTGCACCGTTCCCGAACTCGCCGAGAGGTCCTCGCCCCCGGGTTCCACCAGCGGCGCCCGAAGCCAACTGCTGCCGTTGAAAACCCGCAGTTCCTTTGCGTCAATGCGGAGCGTCACCGCAGCCCACGCGCTGCATGGTGTGGCTGTGTCCACGGTGCTCACGCCGTCCAGGTGCCATGTGGTGCCGACGAGCGGCCGGTCCGGGTCCGCGATCCTGCGGTCCACAAGATTGAGTGTGACGCCGCCCCCGGTAAGGCTCAGTTCGCTCCCGTTGAGCGAGACGGTCACCCCGATCCGGAGGAACTCGGTGAACCACTGATCCTGGTCCATGAGCGGCTTCTCACAACCGATCTCGGTAGAGCCCATATTCGCGACCGACAGCACATCAGCGTCCCAGCTGGCCGCGCCGGTCGCCATGTTGCACCCGGGGCTGGCCTGGATCGTCCCGTCGTCATGGAATTCGATAGAGATGGTGCTGCCCGGAGCTGGCTCATGCCCGCGGGCGGCGGTGGAGACGAAGGTGCGGCCGGCAAGTTGCTGGGCGAGCGAGCCGGGCGACGCGGAGGAGCCGGATGCGCTTCCCTGCGCGGAGAGTGACACGTCGGCCGACGAGATGGCCTGGGGGAACGAGGATGCCGCGGTGGGCTCCCCCGCGGGACCGGGCACACCGCAGCCAACGACCGCCAGCACCGCGACCAGCAACGGCGCAGCCACGGGCGGCGTCATGCGCGACAACCGCATGCGCGGACGCCCGTCCCCGCGGCGCAACATTTTCCCGGCCACGCTGTTCATAATGCGAAGACGGACTGGGGCGCTGATCGGTTGCACCCGAGATCCCTGGCGGCAATGGCCGCTTGCGTCGTTGGAGGGATTTGGTTCACGGGGAGACCGGCGGCAGTTCCCGCCGTGTGTCGCACCGCCCTGCCATACTGTCGCGATGACAGACCGGACTGATCCGAAAGCCATCCTGCGCCGCTATCTGCAGGAGGCGCGGGAGGCGCTGCTGCTGAAGGCGGAGGGCCTCGGCGAGCGCGAGCTGCGGCTGCCACGCACACCGACCGGGACGAATCTGCTCGGCATCGTCAAACACTGCCTCAACGTCGAGGTCGGTTACTTCGGGCCGACTTTCGATCGATCGTGGCCCTCGCCGGCGGAGGTCGTCTCCGAGGAAGCCTTCGACGCCGACCCGCAGGCCGACTGGTACGCCACCGCGGACGAGACGGCGGCGGGCATCATCGACCTCTACCGCCGCGTGTGGACGTTCGCGGACGAGACCATTGACGCACATCCGTTGGATGCTGCCGGGCGCGTGCCGTGGTGGCCCGAGGAGCGCCGCCAGGTGACGCTGCAGCAGATTCTCGTACACGTCATCGCGGATTTGACGCGCCATGCCGGGCACGCGGACATCTTGCGAGAGCAGATCGACGGGGCTGTGGGACTTCGGCGTCCGGGTGACAACATCCCGGACGTCGACTGGCCCGCATATGTCGCCAAGCTCGCCGCGCTCGCCGATCGCTTCGACAGGTAGCTGCTTCCCGGTGCG
>JBIQML010000774.1:0-2261 GCA_044463405.1 Nakamurella lactea
GGCTCCGCCCGGCAGGATGAACGAGTCCAGCTTCGCCAGGGGCGCGTTGAACTCGTCACACTCGCGCTCCAGCCGGTCGACGTAGTCCTGGGTGACCCGCAGCGGCTCCCAGGCCGGATCGGGCACCACCGGCGTGGCGAGGTCGGCGCCGACGTCGAACAGCTCGTTCTGCAGCCTGCGCAGCACCGCGGCGATCTCGTCCGGCGGGGATCCGAGGGCGAGCACCAACCCGATCGCGGCGTTCGCCTCGTCGCAGTCCGCGTAGGCGACCAGCCGCGGATCGGTCTTGGCGACCGTGGAGCCGTCCGCGAGCTTGCTGGTGCCGGAATCCCCGGCGCGGGTGTAGATGCGAGTGAGGTGAACGGCCACGATCCCACCCTAGATGAGTAATTCCAAGGGATCAGTGGTCGTAGGCGGTCAGGGATCGTAGGACTGGTCGGCCGGTGTGGTGGTTGTGCCAGATGGCCGCGGTCAGCGCGAGGATGCGTTGCAGTACGCGGACTGCGACGCCCTCGATGTTCCTGCCGCCGTGTCGTTCGAGGTCGAGTTGGCCCTTGAGGGTGTCATTTATGGACTCGATGACCTGCCGTAACGGCTTGAAGAAGCGGGATCCGGCACGTTCCGGCTCCCCCTTGCGGGCCGGGCGCAGCAGCCGGATCCCGGCACCGGACAGGCGGCGTTCGAACTGGGCGCCGAAGTAGTTCTTGTCCCCGATCAGCACCTGGCCGGGCCGGTCGGCGACCAGGTCCGGCTCCACGGTGAACATGTCCATCAGCACTTCCCGCTCGTCGGCTTTCGGGTCGGTCAGCGCGTAGGCGATCGGCAGTCCCGTCAGCGTGCATACCAGATGCAGCCGCAGGCCCCAGAAGAACCGGGAGTGGGAGGCGCAGTAGCCGTAGCCGGCCCACCCGGCCAGGGCCGAGCGCCGGGCGGTCTCGCGGGAACGACCGCATTCCACCGGGGTGGAGTCGACGACCCATACGTCGTCGGTGAACGCGCCGGTATCGGACGCCAGGAACCGGATCGCCGCCTTGAGCATCGCGGCCGCCGAGCGGAGCCGCTTGTTGTAGCCGGACTGGCCCGGCAGGTACGGAAACAACTGCGACAAATGCGTTTTCGCGTAGCGCAACCAACGAGCCTCCGAGGTGAACCCGAGCAGCGCCTGCATCACCGCCAACGTGACCAGCTCGGCGTCGGACAGTTGCGGGGCGATCCCGACCGCCGGCCGGGCCGGAGCGAGTTCCGGTCGGCTCTTCAGCAAATCATCGGTGGTGACGTACAGTGCGATCGCGAGGGTGTCCAGGTCAGCGTCCACTTCGGCCTCCAGTGCCGGCGTTGGGTTAGCAACGCTGATCCTGGACACCCTCAACCTTCACTTCACGCCTGACACGCCCAGACACCCCTTGGAATTACTCATCTAGTCCCGGCGTGTCGGGGCGGTAGACGAGGAGGGCTCCTGGTAGTGGAGAGGTGTCAAGCCACCTCCAGCACCAGGAGCCTTCATGTCTGTCTACCCGATAACGGATGCTGACACCAGTTGCGCGAGCCCGGGATGCGCGTGTCGTGCGCGAACGGCGCGGTACCCGTCTGATCTGACCGACGAGCAGTGGGCGCTGCTCGAGCCGCGGGCGCGGGCGATCATGGCGGATCTGGTGCGCATCTCGGGCCGGCCGATGGTGCATGACCTGCGGGCGGTGGTGGACGCAATCGGCTACGTGACCCGCTACGGCATCGAATGGCGGGCCCTCCCGGCGGACTTTCCGCCGTGGGAGGCGGTGTTCGCGTTCTTCAACCGCTGGTCCACGCGGGGCCTGCCGGCCCGGCTGGTGGACATGCTGCGCGAGCGGATCCGGGTGGCCTGCGGTCGTAAGCCGTTGCCTACCGCCGGGTCGATCGACTCACAGTCCGTCAAGGCCGCCGACACCGTCGGCGCCGCCTCCCGAGGTTTCGACGGCGGGAAGAAGATCAACGGCCGCAAGCGCCACATCGCCGTGGACACAATGGGTTTGCTGCTCGCGGTGATCGTCACACCGGCCAGCGTGCAAGACCGCGACGGCGCGGTGAGCCTGCTGGCCGTGCTGACCGAGCGCTTCACCCGCATCCAACTCGTCTGGGCCGACGGTGGATACGCCGGGCGCCTGGTGGTGTGGGCCAAGGCCGTCCTGCGCCTGGTCGTCACGATCGTCAAGCGCAGCGACGACGCGGAAGGGCGTGTCATGAACTTTGTGTGTGAGGTCAGTCCGTCATGATCAACTGCCCCG
>JBIQML010000775.1:0-2259 GCA_044463405.1 Nakamurella lactea
GATGCGACCCGGCGCGCTGCTGATCAACAGCTCGCGCCAGTCGCTGGTCGACGAGGCCGCCCTGCTGCAGGCGCTGCGATCCGGGCACCTCGGCGGTGCCGCCCTCGACGTCTGCGAACCGGACGGGCTGTGGCACGAGCTGGTGCAGCGCGACGACGTCATCATCACCCCGCACCTCGGGGGCGCCACCTTCGAGACCCGTGAGCGGGGCGCCGCCATGGTCGCCGACGAGATCACCCGCCACCTGGATGGCCGGTCTCCGCACCATCCCGCCTCCCTCGGATGACCCGTCATCCCACACATGACCATCTCGACGACGAAGGAGCGGACGCCATGCCACCGGTGACTCCGCGCGCGCTCGCCGAGAACGTCCTGGCCGCGAACGTCGCGATCCCCGCCACCGGGCTGGCGCAGATGACGTGGGGCAACGTCAGCGGCGTCGACCGGGAGCGCGGGGTGTTCCTGATCAAACCGTCCGGCGTGCCCTACGCGGAGCTGACCGAGGACCTGCTGGTGACCGTCCGGCTGGAGGACGGTCGCACCGTGGGCGGTGACCTGCGGCCGTCGGTGGACTCGGAGACCCACCGGGCGCTGTACCTGCAGTTTCCCGAGATCGCCGCCATCGTGCACACCCACTCCACCTACGCGACCGCATTCGCCCAGGCGCAGCGCGACATCCCGGTGTTGGGGACGACCCATGCGGATGTCTTCGACGGCCCGGTGCCGTGCGCCCGCACGCTGACACAGGCCGAGTGTGACGACCAGTACGAGTACCACACCGGTCGGGTACTCGCGGAGACGGTCCTGCGGCGGGGGAAACCGGTGATGGGCGTACCGGCGGCGCTGGCGGCCAATCACGGCCCGTTCTGCTGGGGCGATTCGCCGGCGCAGGCGGTCAGCCACGCGCGGGTCTGCGAGGCGGTGGCCGAGCTCGCGCTGCTCACCCTGCAGCTGTCTCCGGACATCGTCCCGCCCGCGCACGTCATCGACCTGCACTACCGGCGCAAGCACGGGCCGAACGCCACCTACGGAAATCCTGAGTTCACGGCGTCACGTGACCTCCAGCCACCGGAATGACATGACAGACCTTGTACCGGCGGATCCGGCCCGTTCGCCGGATGATCGCACCGGTGGCCGAGCAGTGGATGCGGTGGATGCGGTGGATGCGGTGGATTCAGTGGACGACGGAAAGGCAGTGGTGATGACCCCTCACGAGATGCGGCTCGGCAGGCTGTTCGACCGGAACTCCGGCCGCGGCTTCGTCATCGCGTTCGACCGAGGCCTGGTCGGGAGTGCTCGGCCGGGAGCGGAACATGCGCTACCGGTGATCGACGCGTTGAGCAGGTCCGCGGCCGACGGGGTGCTGCTCAGTCCGGGACTGGCCGCCCGCGCGCTGCCCTTCTTCGCGCATCGGCACAGCCCGCAACTGCTGATCCGGTGCGACCTGCTCGTCATGGCCGGAGTGATGCCCGATGGGCTGACCGGGCCGGCCGAGGAATACCGGCTGCTGATCCAGCCCGACCGGGCCGCCGCCCTCGGCGCCGATGCCGCCGTGCTGTTCCTGGTGGCGGGGCAGCAGGATCCGCGGATCACCGCCGACAACGCACGGGCGGTCGCCCGCGCCGTGCAGCGCGCGCACGCCGTCGGGCTGCCCGTGATGGTCGAGGCGGTGCTGTGGGGCGCCCGTGTCGAGAACGCCCAGGACCCGGATCATCTCGCCTTCGTATGCCGGCAGGCCGCCGAGCTGGGCGCGGACGTGATCAAGACGCAGTACACCGGCGACGTCGAGAGCATGCGTGACGTGATCGCCACCGTTCCCGTTCCGGTGATGGCGCTGGGCGGCCCGCGGGCGCTGACGGTCGAGGCCGCGGTCCGGACCACCGAGCAGATCGTCCGCGCCGGCGCGTCCGGGGTGGTCTACGGGCGCAACATCTGGCAGTCCGACGATCCGGTCGCGGCCGCCGCGGCGGTCGCGGCCGCCGTGCACGGCGACACGCCCGCCCGGTAGCGATGTTCGTCGGCATCGACTGTGGCGGTACCGCCGCGAAGGCGGGCGTCTATGCCGACGATGGCACCTGCCGCGGCAGCGCCTCCCGCCGGCTGCGCATCATCGGCGACCGGCCGCGCTGGGCCGAGCGTGACATGGACGAGATGTGGCGGGACGTCGCCTGGTGCGTGCGCACCGCGGTGGAGCGTGCGGGGCTGGCCGGATCCGACATCGCCGCGGTCGGCCTGTGCGGCCACAGCGACGGGCTGTAT
>JBIQML010000776.1:0-2256 GCA_044463405.1 Nakamurella lactea
CGTGGCGGCCCTGGTGATCGGCGTGGTCGGCGCGGTGATCGGCGCGCTGCTCGGCCCGCGCACCGCCGGGTCGGCGCTGGGCCCGTCGGTCACGCTGGCGACCGCCCAGCCGACCATCGAGCGGTCGGCCGGCTCGGTGGCCGGCATCGCCAGGCGGGTGGTGCCCGCCGTCGTGTCGCTGGAGGTGCGCATCGGCAACGCCGGCGACGACGGCTCCGGTTTCGTGATCGACAGGCAGGGCTACATCCTGACCAACAACCACGTCGTCTCCTCCGTCGTCGGCGACCCGCAGGCGACGCTCACGGTGGTGTTCAACGACGGCAAGGGCACCCGGGTGCCCGGCACGGTCGTCGGTCGGGATCCCGCCTCGGACCTTGCGGTGGTCAAGGTGGACGGCGTCTCCAACCTGACGGTGGCGCAACTCGGCGACTCCGACTCCCTGCAGGTCGGTGACTCCGTGGTGGCGATCGGCTCGCCGCTGGGGCTCACCGGCACCGTCACCACCGGCATCGTCTCCGCGCTGCACCGCCCGGTCGGGCTGGCCGGCGAGGGCACCGACACCGAGGCCGTGATCGACGCCATCCAGACCGATGCGGCGATCAACCCGGGCAACTCCGGCGGCCCGCTGGTGGACGCCGCGGGCGCGGTGGTGGGCATCAACACCGCCATCCGCACCCTGGGGACCAGCGCCGACGGGCAGACCACCGGATCCATCGGCCTGGGATTCGCCATCCCGATCGACTACGCCCGCTCCATCGCCCAGACCCTGATCAACCACGGCAAGGTGTCCCACCCGACGATCGGG
Source organism: Nakamurella lactea (assembly GCA_044463405.1). Lineage (GTDB taxonomy): Bacteria > Actinomycetota > Actinomycetes > Mycobacteriales > Nakamurellaceae > Nakamurella > Nakamurella lactea_B. The sequence goes on from JBIQML010000776.1 coordinate 806, forward strand.
GTGAACGCCCGCTCGGCGACCGACGGGACCACCGACGGCGCGCAGGTGCAGAACGTGGCCGACGGCGGCCCGGCCGCGAAGGCGGGCATCTCCGAGGGTGACGTGATCGTCAAGGTCGGCGACCGGTCGGTGGGCAGCGCCGACGAGCTGATCGTGGCCGTACAGGAGCACAAGGTCGGGGACACGGTGCCGGTGGTGCTGCTGCGGGACGGCAAGCGGATGACGGTGCAGGTGACGCTCGCAGGGCGGTGACGGGGATCCCGGCCGCCGCCGGCCACGGGAAGGCAACGGGTCGGTGACGAGACTCCGGGGGTGGCGCCGTTCGCCGGTAGGGTGAAAGCGCCCTGGTCGAACGGTGTAGGAGGCGGCCGTTGTTCGGTCTGCAATGGGAGCAGATCATCCTGATCCTGCTCGCCGCACTGTTCCTGCTCGGGCCGGAGCGGATTCCCACGGCCGTCCAGTGGGTGATGGGGTCGCTGCGCAAGCTGCGCACCATGGCCGCCGGCGCCCAGGACGAGTTGCGCAGCCAGATCGGCCCCGAGCTGGACGAGCTGCGTCGCCAGGTGGCCGAGCTGCAGTCGCTCAAGGAGCTCCAGGAGCTGCGCCAGCTGCGCGAGCTCAATCCGCGCACCATCATCGGCAAGAACATCCTGGGGGACCAGTTCTCCGGCGGGGTATCGGGCTTCCTGGGGCTCAACGGCACGGGCCCGGACGACGGGACCGCGAACGGCTCGGCGTCCGGCGACGGCGCGACGGACGGCTCGGCGTCCGGCGCAGCCCCGGCGGCCGGTGGCGACACCGGCTCGGGCGGCCCGGCCACGGCCACCAACGGTGTCGCGGCGCCGGCGTCGCCCACACCGGGGAACTCCGCTGGTGCGGCCGATCCGGCCGGCACCGCGACCGCGACGGCCACCCGATCGTCGCGCGCGCTCGCCGAGGGGGAGCCCCCGCCGTTCGACGACGAGGGCACCTGACCCGGGTCAGCCGACCGACAGCGGCAGCGACCTGCCCACCAGCCGTTCCGGCCGGGCCGCCAGGTGCTCGGCGACGCCCCGCAGCGCAGCCGCGGCCGGCGACGCCGGGTCGGACAGCACCAGCGGCACCCCCGCATCCCCGGCACGGCGCAGCGCCGGATCCAGCGGCACCTGGCCCAGCAGCGGCACATCGGTCCCGGTCAGCCGGGACAGGGTTCCGGCCAGCGCGTCACCGCCGCCGGCGCCGAACAGATCCAGCACGCTGCCGTCCGGCAGCGTCATCGGGCTCATGTTCTCCACCACGCCGATCACCTTCTGCCGGGTCTGCACGGCGATCGACCCGGCCCGCTCGGCCACCTCGGAGGCGGCGGTCTGCGGCGTCGTCACCACCAGCAACTCGGTGGTCGGCACCAGCTGCGCGGTGGAGATCGCGATGTCCCCGGTGCCCGGCGGCAGGTCCATCAGCAGCACGTCCAG
>JBIQML010000777.1:0-2252 GCA_044463405.1 Nakamurella lactea
GCCGTGTGGCGCTCCGCAGCAGGACGGACTCCGCTGCGACGCAACGGTTCTCGCTACGTCTGGCGAGCAATCTAACAACCGGTGTGCGACTCACGCTGATGGCGATGGCGCTGGCCATGGCCTGGATGTTGCTCGCCATGCAGGCGGCGTAGGCATCCGAATCGGTTGACTCCTGCGGAGGTGCAGGCAGGCGGCCCCGCATCGACGGGGTCCTCGTCTCTGCCGGCGCCGCGGGCTACTTCCACCCGCCGGGCGGGCCGATGACCAGCATCGTCGTCATGATCGTCAGGACAGCCGCGACGAAGACGACCGCAAGGGTCACCGGGCGCGCCAGGAAGAACCGCAGTAGGCGACTGAGCGGCTGCTGATCGCGTGGGTCGCCTGTGGCGCTACGCCGCCACTGCCCGTCCAGCAGGTTCCGACGCTCCAGATGCCGGTCGAACGGGATCGTGGCGTACGGGATGATCGCGGTCGCAACCGCGAGTGCGATGCGCCTACTCGGCCAGTGCTGGTTCACCCCGACGAGCGCCGCGGTGAGCGCGTAGGTGATGAACACGATCCCGTGGATCGACCCAGCCACCAGCACCGCTACCGGCAGATCGAGCCCGTACTTCAGGGCCATCCCGAGGAGCAGACCGGTCCATGTGATGGCCTCGGCGACGGCCACCGCACGGTAGAACGCGCGGGGTGTCACGCGGGAGCCTTGCATCGTCGGCACAGTCACGGGCGGCCTCGCAGTCGTCGTGTTCGTTTCCTCGGGTCCCCCAAGGTATCAACGGCGATCGGCCGGCCGCATCGATCGAAAGTTGCAAGTGAGAGGTGGCGCCCGTCACGCCCGGGCAGTCCGGGGCACCGTGACCATCGAAAGTTGCAGGCGAAGTTCAATCTTCTAGGTCAGGACTGCGCTGCAGCGTTCCGGTGGACTGGATTCATGTTGAAATCCTCCGATACTTCGCCTGCACGCCAACAGCTTTCGGCGGCGCTGACCTCTCGGCGTGGCGCGCGCATCGCACTGCTGATCGCCGTGCTGTCGTTCACCGCGTTGTTCGGTCTGTTCTCGATGGTGGCGGCGCCCGACGGCAGTTCCGTCGAGCCGGCGAACTCCGAGTCCAGCCAGGTGGCCGCTCTGCTCGCGGAGTTCCCCGACGCCGACCAGCAGTCCGTGATTCTGGTGGCCACCCGCATCGATGGCGCCGTCCTGAGCACAGCCGATCTCACCGGTATCAGCCGCATGATGCCGGCTCTCGACACACTTGCCGGCTCCCGGGCGACCGGTCCGCGGGTGTCGGATGACGGCGCAGCCGCGGCAGTCGTCATACCCATCACCGTCGGCGCGGATGCCACGGCTACCGGCGACACCGTGAGGGAGCTGCGGGCGCTGATCGCCGAGAACCCACCGACGGGACTCGGGCTGCTGGTGACGGGCGGGCCCGCCTTCGGGGCCGACGTGGCGCTCGCCTTCGACGGCGCCGACGTCACGCTGCTGCTGGTGACGATCGGGATCGTGGCACTGCTTCTCATCGGCACGTACCGCTCGCCGGTGCTGTGGATCCTGCCGCTGGCCGTGGTGGGCCTGGCCGATCAGCTCGCCACGAAAGTCACCGGCGCGCTCGGCACCTGGCTCGGCATGCAATTCGACGCTGGCATCATCTCCGTGCTCGTCTTCGGCGCCGGCGCCAATTATTCGCTGCTGCTGATCTCCCGCTACCGCGAAGAGCTGCACCGAATCCCGGACGCCCGCAGCGCTCTGGCGACCGCCTGGCGCAAGACCGTGCCCGCCGTGCTGGCCTCCAACATCACCGTCGTGCTGTCCCTGATGACGCTGGTCTTCGCGGTGATCCCACGTACCCGGGGCCTCTCCGTCCCCGCGGCGGCGGGCCTGCTGATCGCCATGGCCGCCGTGCTGCTCGCGCTGCCGCCGCTGCTGGCGGTGTCCGGCCGAAAGGTGTTCTGGCCGCTGATCCCACGGCCCGGGGAGGCACATCGCGACGGGCGCCTGTGGGGTTCGATCGCGCGGCGCGTCACGGCGAAACCGGTCGTCAGCCTGCTCGTCGGCGTCGGCATCCTGACCGTGATGGGAGCGGGGCTGATCGGCGCATCGGTCGGCCTGGATCAGATCGCCAAGTTCCGCACGGCGGCCGAATCCGCCGAAGGACTGCAGATCATGTCGCAGCATTTCCCACCCGGCGAGGCCCAGCCCATGTTCATCGTCACGAACGCGGCTGAGGCCGACGCGGTGCTGGCCGAGTGGC
>JBIQML010000778.1:0-2248 GCA_044463405.1 Nakamurella lactea
TCTGCGGCACCACCCCGGACAGGTGCACGTTGCGGCGGAAGATCTCCGCGTACAGCCCGAGGGAGACCACACCCTCCTGGATGCGCGCCCCGCCACCCTCGTTGATGCCGACGATGGGTCGGCCGGTGCGGGCGGCGAAGTCCATCACCTTGACGATCTTCTCGCCGTACACCTCGCCCAGCGATCCGCCGAACACCGTCACGTCCTGGGAGAACACCGCGACCTCCCGGCCGCCCACGGTGCCGAACCCCGTCACCACCCCATCACCGTAGGGGCGGTTGCGCTCCATCCCGAACGCCGTCGACCGGTGACGGGCGAACGCGTCGAACTCCACGAACGAACCGGGATCCAGCAGCAGGTCCAGCCGCTCCCTGGCGGTCTTCTTGCCCCGGGCGTGCTGCCGCTCGACGGCCTTGGCCGAGCCGGCGTGGATGTGCTCGGTGATGCGCCGATCCAGGTCGGCCAGCTTGCCGGCGGTGGTGTGCGGGGCGGACGGGCCGGGCGACGGGCCGGAAGGCGCGCCCGATGGCTCATCGACCCCATGGGGCCCGGTAGTCGGCATTTCGCGAGACTATCGGACGGGCATTGTCCGGTTCGCGACGCCGTTGGGCCACCGGGCACGCCCGGCGACGGCGCTCATCCGGCGAAGCGGTGAGCGGTCAGGGGGGGCCGACGGCGCCCGGGCATCCGATGGCGTTCTCGGGCGCCGGCACCGCGCGTCGACGCGGCGTCCGAGACGTCCGACACGCCTGAGCCGCCCGAGATGTCGGCGGCCTCCGGGGCCGGGTCGTCGTCACCGTCGGTGCCATCGCCAGTGTCCTCGTCCGGTGTCGGGAGCAGCCCGGCGAACTGCTGGGACAGGTTCTCCAGGAACTCGTCGGACAGCTGCAGCGTGGCGGCCACCAACTGGAGTTCGGCGAGGTGCGACTCGGCCAACTGGGCGATCACGGTCCGCCCCTGCGGGGTCAGCGCGATGCGCACCACGCGCTGATCGTGCGGGTCGATGTTGCGCGTCACCAGGCCGGCACGTTGGGCGCGATTGGCCAGACCGACCGCGCTGTGCTGCCGGATCTGCAACGACGAGGCCAACTCGCCGATGCTGGGTGGCGAGTCCTCCGGTCGAACCCGGATCGCCAGCAGTAACTGGGCCTGCTGCGGGGCCAGGCCGAACTTCGCCGCATGCGAGGCGCTCCACTGCAGGTATTGCCGCAGCGCACACCGGAAGGCGAACAGCACCTGGTACTGCTCGTTGCTCAACTCCTCCATCGGTCACCTCGGTACTCGTTGACCGTCGGCGCCCGGCGTGGTGGCTCGCTTCCGCGGTCGCCGCGCCGGCCGTCCGCAAACCGGCAGCTACCCCATTGTTCACCTGATTGGCCAGTGTGCAGGGGAGATCGGGATGTGGCGGCCATCGTCGACGACCGGGGGCAGGCGCCGCCATGGCCGGCGACCGGGCGCTTCAGGGGGCTCATGACGCACCTCACGGCTCGTGCCACGACGTAAAAAAAATCCGGAGATTCCGGACGCTACGCAGAAACTGGCGCGCCACGCCGTTCCACAAATGCCTCTAGCGGGCATGCCACAGTTGGATCGTCTTACGATAGGTCTGAGCCGCACTTCCGGAGGCGTCCATGGATCTGCTTGACACTCTCCATGACCCGGACGATGTCCGGAGGCTTCCGGCAACCCGATTGGACGACCTCGCCGCGGAGATCCGCGCGTTCCTGGTCGAATCGGTGTGCCGGTCCGGCGGTCACCTCGGCCCCAACCTCGGGGTCGTCGAACTCACCATCGCGCTGCACCGGGTGTTCCACTCCCCGCAGACCCCGATCATCTTCGACACCGGGCACCAGTCGTACGTGCACAAGATCCTCACCGGCCGCCGGGAGGGTATGGCCAAGCTCCGGGTCGCCGGCGGACTGTCCGGCTATCCGAACCGGCGGGAGTCGATCCACGACGTGGTGGAGAACTCGCATGCGTCCACGGCGCTGTCCTACGCGGACGGCATGGCGTCCGCCTTCGCGCTGGCCGCGCGCCGGGAGCCGGTGGTGGCGGTCATCGGTGACGGTTCGCTGACCGGCGGGCCGGCGCTGGAGGCGCTGAACAACATCGGTGCCGCCCGGCGCAACGTGATCGTGGTGCTCAACGACAACGGCAGGTCCTACTCGCCGACCGCCGGTGGCCTGGCCCGCCACCTGGCGCGCATCATCGACCGCGGCGGCTATCGGGCGGTCGTCGACCGGCTGGC
>JBIQML010000779.1:0-2247 GCA_044463405.1 Nakamurella lactea
ACGGCACCGCCATCGTGGTGCTGGCCGCGCTGACCAACGCGCTGCGGGTGGTCGAGAAGCGGCCGGAGGACTGCCGCGTCGTGGTGTCCGGGGTAGGCGCCGCCGGGCGTGCGGTGATCCAACTGCTGGCCCAGCAGGGCTTCTCGGACATCGTGGGCTGCGACCGGCACGGCGCGGTCCGTCCGGACAACCCCAACCTGGACCCGTTCCGGCGGTGGATCGCCGACAACACCAACCCGCGCGGCGCGCAGGGCACCCTGGCGGAGATGATCGACGGCGCCGACGTGTTCATCGGGGTGTCCGCGCCGAACCTGCTCACCGGGGCGGACATCGCCACCATGGCCGACGACGCCATCGTGTTCGCGTTGGCCAACCCGGATCCGGAGGTGGATCCGTTCGACGCCGCCGAGCACGCCGCGATCGTGGCCACCGGTCGGTCCGACTACCCGAACCAGATCAACAACGTGCTGGCCTTCCCGGGCTTCTTCCGGGGGATGCTGGATGCCGCCGCCTACCGGATCACGGACGAGTGCCTGCTGGCCGCGGCGCACGCCATCGCCGACTGCGTCGCCCCGGACGAGCTGAACGCGAACTACATCGTGCCCAGCGTGTTCGACGCGGCGGTGGCCCCGGCGGTGGCCGCCGCGGTCCGTGCGGCAGCGGCCGGTACCGCGGCGACGGAGCCGGCCGGCAGCGAAGTGTGAATCATCATGCAGCGTCCTGTATAGTCTTCCATGCACGGTGGAGCGGACCGTGCTGGACAGGGAGCGCGGCATGACCTATCGGGTGGCGGTGGCCGGGGCGTCCGGTTACGCCGGGGGCGAGGTGTTGCGGCTGCTGCTGGCCCATCCCGAGGTACAGATCGGGGCGGTGACGGCGCATTCGAACGCCGGCGATCGGCTCGGCGCGCACCAGCCGCACCTGCTGCCGCTGGCCGAGCGCGTGCTGGAGCCGACCGCGCCGGAGGTGCTGGCCGGGCACGACGCGGTGTTCCTGGCGCTGCCGCACGGGCAGTCGCACGCCCTGGCCGCGCGTCTGCCCGAGTCGGTGACGGTGATCGACTGCGGGGCCGATCATCGGCTGGCCGATCCGGCGGCGTGGCAGCGCTTCTACGGTGGCGAGCACCCCGGCGCCTGGCCGTACGGGCTGCCCGAACTGCCGTCGCCGGATGGCAACGGCTCGCTGCGGGAGGCGCTGCGCGGGGCACGCAGGATCGCGGTGCCGGGCTGCTATCCGACGGTGGTGTCGCTGGCGATGGCGCCGGCGCTGGCGGCCGGTCTGGTGTCGCCCGACGTGGTCGCGGTGGCGGCGTCCGGGACCTCCGGGGCGGGCCGGTCGCTCAAGGCGCATCTGCTGGGCAGCGAGGTGATGGGATCCATGTCCGCCTACGGGGTGGGTGGCGGCCATCGGCACGGCCCGGAGATGGTGCAGAACCTTTCGCTGGCGGCCGGCGAGGCGGTGACGGTGTCCTTCACGCCGATGCTGGCCCCGATGCCGCGCGGGATCCTGGCCACCGTCAGCGCGCCGGCCCGGGACGGCGTCGGGCTGGCCGACGTGGTGGCCGCGTACGGCAAGGCCTACGGCGACGAGCCGTTCGTGCACCTGCTGCCGGAGGGTCGCTGGCCGTCCACGGCGATGACGCTGGGCGCCAACACGGTGCTGCTGCAGGTCGCCCTGGATGCCGACGCGGGCCGGGTGGTGGTGGTCGGCGCCGAGGACAACCTGACCAAGGGCACCGCCGGCGCGGCCGTGCAGTGCTTCAACCTGGCCATGGGGCTGGACGAGACCCTGGGCCTGCCGATCGCGGGGGTGGCACCGTGAACGAGGATCCTTCGGCCTCGGGAGTCCCCGGTGGCGCGATAGCGCCACCACAGACTCACAAGCCGGGGCTGGCGGACGGATTCCGGGCGGCCGGGGTGACCGCGGGGCTCAAGCCCTCCGGCAAGCCCGACGTGGCGCTGGTCGTCAACGACGGGCCCATCCGTGCCGCCGCCGGGGTGTTCACCGCCAACCGGGTGTTCGCCGCCCCGGTGCGCTGGAGCCGGCAGGTGCTGGCCGGCGGCGAGATCGACGCGGTGATCCTGAACTCCGGCGGCGCCAACGCCTGCACCGGCGAGGCCGGGTACGCCGACACCGTCGCCACCGCCACCCACCTTGCCGAGGCGCTGGGCACGCAGGCCGAGCGCATCGCGGTGTGCTCCACCGGGCTGATCGGCGAGCCGCTGAACATGCCCCGGCTGCTGGCCG
>JBIQML010000780.1:0-2243 GCA_044463405.1 Nakamurella lactea
GAGCTCGCAGGCGTCCGTCGGCACCATGGCCGCCGACGTCACCGTCGTCCCCACCGAGGCCGCGCTGCGCTTCGTCGGCGCCGCCACCTTCGAAGCACTGTCCGGGCATCCCGTCACCGCCGACGTGTTCTCCGACGTCCCGTCGGTCGCGCATGTCGCCACCGGACAGCACACCGACCTGCTGGTGATCGCGCCGGCCACCGCCGACCTGCTCGCCAGGGCCGCCGCCGGCCGTGCCGATGACCTGCTCACGGCCACCCTGCTGGTCACCCGCGCCCCGGTGCTGATGGCGCCGGCCATGCACACCGAGATGTGGACGCACCCGGCCACCGTTGCCAACGTCGCGCTGCTGCGCTCCCGCGGGGTGGTCGTGCTCGACCCTGCCGTCGGCCGGCTCACCGGGGCCGACAGCGGCGCCGGACGGCTGCCCGACCCGGAACACATCGCCGGGCTGGCCGCGCTGCTGCTGCGCCGCCCCGACGCGCTACCCCGCGACCTTCCGGGGCGCAGGATCGTCGTGACCGCCGGCGGCACCCGCGAACCCCTGGACCCCGTCCGCTACCTGGGCAACCGGTCCTCCGGCCGGCAGGGCCATGCCATCGCCCTGGTGGCCGCCGCCCGCGGCGCCGAGGTCACCCTCATCGCCGCCAATGTGGACCTGCCGCCGCCGCCCGGCGTCCACGTGATTCCCGTCACCGATGCCCGATCGCTGCAGCAGGCCACCACGGAGGCCGTCACGGGGGCCGACGCGGTGGTGATGACGGCGGCCGTGGCCGATTTCCGGCCCAGCCTGCAGCGTGACAGCAAGATCAAGAAGCAGCCCGGACAGGATCCCGAGCCGCTGCCCCTGACCCTCAACCCGGACATCCTGGCCGGGCTGGTGACCGACCGGGACGGCGCCGACCGGCCGGTCATCGTCGGGTTCGCCGCCGAGACCGGTGACGAGCACGGCAGCGTGCTGGACCACGGGAGGGACAAGCTCGCGCGCAAGGGCTGCGACCTGCTGGTGGTCAACGAGGTCTCCGGCGGCGCCGCGTTCGGAAGCCGGGACAACGCGGCCACCATCCTCGGCGCGGACGGCAGCATCATCGAGGTGCCGATGGCGCACAAGGCGGTGCTGGCCGCCACCATCTGCGACGCCATCGCGACCCGGCTGGCCGGACCGGCGCGGTCGGCGCCGTATCCTGCTTCCGCGGCCGCATCGAATGCCGACCCGGGCCCGCACGCCTGATCGCACCGGCCGGATGCGCCGCAGCCACCACCGACGGCATGGAAGGAACCACCTGATGAGCGCTCGCCTGTTCACGTCCGAGTCGGTCACCGAGGGCCACCCGGACAAGATCTGCGACGCCATCAGCGACCACATCCTGGATGCCCTGCTGGCCAAGGATCCGGACAGCCGGGTGGCCGTGGAGACCATGGTCACCACCGGTCAGGTGCACGTGGCCGGCGAGGTCACCACCGGCGCCTACGCGGACATCCCGACCATCGTCCGGGACACCGTGCTCGGCATCGGCTACGACTCCTCGGCCAAGGGCTTCGACGGCGCCTCCTGCGGGGTGAACGTCGCCATCGGCTCGCAGTCCCAGGACATCGCCCAGGGCGTCGACGCGGCCTGGGAGTCCCGGCAGGCCGGAGCGGTCAGCGCGGACGGTGACGACGCCGTGCTGGACCGGCAGGGCGCCGGCGACCAGGGACTGATGTTCGGCTATGCCTGCTCGGACACCCCGGAGCTGATGCCGCTGCCGATCGCGCTGGCGCACCGGCTGGCGCGCCGGCTGACCGAGGTCCGCAAGTCCGGTCGGGTTCCCTACCTGCGGCCGGACGGCAAGACCCAGGTGACGATCGAATACGTGGGGGACCGGGCGCTGCGGCTGGACGCGGTGGTGGTCTCCAGCCAGCACGCCGAGGACATCGACCTGGACGGCATGCTCACCCCGGACATCCGGACCCAGGTGGTGGAACCGGAACTGGCCACCCTGGACATCGACACCCGGGACTTCTCGCTGTACGTCAACCCGACCGGCCGGTTCGTGGTGGGCGGTCCGATGGGCGACGCCGGGCTGACCGGCCGGAAGATCATCGTGGACACCTACGGCGGGATGGCCAGACACGGTGGCGGCGCGTTCTCCGGCAAGGACCCCTCCAAGGTGGACCGGTCGGCGTCGTACGCGATGCGCTGGGTGGCCAAGAACGCCGTCGCCGCGGGGCTGGCCGAGCGGATCGAGGTGCAGGTGGCCTAC
>JBIQML010000781.1:0-2243 GCA_044463405.1 Nakamurella lactea
TCGAACCAGCTCAGCGCCCGGCTCCAGGCGTCCTTGGCGGCCTCCGGGACGTGTTTGGAGGAGGCGGGGTCGGTGGCGAAGGCATGCCCGGCGTCCGGGTAGCGCACGATGGTGGCCGCCACCCCGGACGAGCCGAGCGTGGAGCGCAGCCGCTCCACCTCGTCGACGGTGATGCTGCGGTCCTTGTCCCCGTACAGGCCCAGCCAGGGCGCGCGCAGGCCGGCCGCCGACTCCAGTCCCGCGGGGACGCCGCGCCAGCGCGGCTTGCTGATCCCGGCGCCGTAGAACGTCACCGCCGCGGCCACCGGCAGGGTGGCGGCCGACCACAGCGCGACCGTGCCGCCCATGCTGAACCCGACGATGCCGATCCGGTCGCCGTCCACCCCGCCGGCGGTCAGGTACTCCAGCGCGTCGTCAAGGTCGTGCCGGAGGTCGTCGCCGTTCAGGCTGCTCATCAGCGGCCGGGCCGCCGGGAAGGTGTCGACGGGGGCATCGGCGACCCGGTGGTACAGGTGCGGCGCCACCGCCAGGTAGCCCTGCGCGGCGAGCTTGCGCGTCACCGCCGCGATGTGCTCGTTGACGCCGTAGGCCTCCTGGACCACGATGATGCCCCCGCGCATCGGGCCGTCGGGCACGCTGACGGTGAGCGGAACGCCGTGCACGCCGGCCGTGACGGCGCTGCCGCCGGAATCCGCGGCGCCCGTAGCGGCGGTCTCCGTCAGCGCGCGGAAGGCCATGTCCGGATCGCGGAGCGGGGCGTGCTGGGCGGTCATCTGCATGGGACCATCGGACCACACACCGGCGACGCCGGGGAAGCCCGACGGCCGTGACGACGGCCCTGACCGGCGCCTTTACCCGCCGATGGTGAGCGAGTTCACCTGCCGCGATAGCCTCGCCCCAACAACGCCGGTCGAAGGGGTCTGCAGATGGCGGTCCATACCAGGAGCGCGCTCGACGCGCTGCCCGCCTACACCCCGGGCCGGACCGTGCCGGGAGCGGTCAAGCTGGCCTCCAACGAGGTGTCCTACCCGCCGTTGCCGTCGGTGGCGGCGGCGATCGCGGATGCGGTGTCGGCGGGGGCGGGCGGCATCAACCGGTACCCGGACAACGGGGCGGTGACGCTGATAGCGGAGTTGGCGGCGCACCGCGGGGTGGAGCCGGACAACCTGGCGGTGGGGTGCGGGTCGGTCTCGCTGTGCCAGCAACTGATCCAGGCGACCTGCGACGACGGTGACGAAGTCCTCTACGGCTGGCGCTCGTTCGAGGCGTACCCGATCGTCACGCAGGTGGTGGGCGCGACCCCGGTGACCGTCCCGGTGACCGCGCAGCACGCCCTGGACCTGCCCGCGATCGCCGACGCCGTCACCGACCGGACCCGGCTGATCTTCGTCTGCTCCCCCAACAACCCGACCGGGACCCTGGTCGGCGCGGCCGAACTGGAGTCGTTCCTGGACGCGGTGCCGGAAACGGTGCTGGTGGTGCTGGACGAGGCGTACCGCGAGTTCGTCACCGACCCCGGCGATGGGACCGTTCCGGACGGCACGGCGGCGGCGCTGGCCCGGCCCAACGTGGTCTCGCTGCGCACCATGTCCAAGGCCTACGGGCTGGCCGGCCTCCGGGTGGGGTACGCGATCGCGCAGCGGCCGGTGATCGGCGCGTTGAACAAGGTGGCGGTGCCGTTCGGGGTCAACTCGCTGGCGCAGGTGGCGGCGGTGGCGGCGCTGTCCGCCGGTGACGAGCTGGCCGAGCGGTGCGCGGCGGTCACGGCCGAGCGTGGCCGGGTGACCGATGCGCTGCGCGGGTTCGGGTACGAGGTGCCGACCTCGCAGGCGAACTTCGTGTGGCTGCCGCTGGCCGAGCGGGCGGCGGAGTTCGCCGCGCACTGCGAGCGCGAGAAGGTGATCGTGCGTCCGTTCCCGGACACCACCGGCGGGGCGCGGGTGACGATCGGCTCTCCGGAGGAGAACGAGGCCTTCCTGGCGGCGGCCTCCTCGTGGCCGGGACTGCCGGCCGGCCGATGATCTGGTGGCATGCGGCGCTGATCTTCCTCGCCGGTGCCGGTGCCGGAACCATCAACACGGTGGTCGGCTCCGGCACGCTGATCACGTTCCCCACGCTGGTGGCGCTCGGGGTACCGCCGGTGACGGCGAACGTGTCCAACACGGTGGGGCTGTTCCCCGGCTCGTTCGTCGGGGCCTGGGGCTATCGACGCGAACTGGTCGGCCAGTGGCACCGCGCGCTGG
>JBIQML010000782.1:0-2229 GCA_044463405.1 Nakamurella lactea
AGGGTCTGGATCAGCCGGTGGTTGTCCCGCTGGTGCAGCCCGATGGACGGCTCGTCCAGCACGTACAGCACGCCCACCAGGCCGGACCCGATCTGGGTGGCCAGCCGGATCCGCTGGGCCTCCCCGCCGGACAGCGTCGCCGCCGCCCGGTCCAGCGACAGGTAGTCCAGCCCGACGTCCAGCATGAAGCCGAGCCGGGCGTCCACCTCCTTGAGCACCCGCTCGGCGATCATCCGGTCGCGCTCCGAGAGCGTCAGGCCCGGGAAGTACTCGGCGGCCTCCTTGATGGACAGCGCCGCGATCTGGGCGATGTTCATCGGGCCGTAGTCGCGGTGGTCGATCGTCACCGCCAGGATCTCCGGCTTCAGCCGGGTCCCGTCGCAGGCAGGGCACGGCACGTCGCGCATGTAGCCCTCGTACCGCTCGCGCGCCCAGTCGGAGTCGGTCTGCGCCGCCCGCCGCTCGATGAACGGGATGACGCCCTCGAAGTCCGCGTAGTAGGAACGTTGCCTCCCGTACCGGTTGCGGTAGCTGACATGCACCTGCTCGTCGGAGCCCTCCAGCACGGCGGTGCGCACCCGTGCCGGCAGCTTGTCCCACGGGGTGTCCATGGAGAAGCCGAGGCCGTCGGCCAGACCCTGCAGCAGCCGGGTGAAGTACTCGGCGGAGGTGCCCTGGGACCACGGGTGGATGGCCCCCTCGGCCAGCGACCGGGCACCGTCGGGCACCAGCAGCTCCGGGTCGACCTCCTTGCGGATGCCCAGCCCTGTGCACTCCGGGCAGGCGCCGAACGGCGAGTTGAACGAGAACGACCGCGGCTCCAACTCGTCCAGGCTCAGCGGATGGTTGTTCGGGCAGGCCAGCCGCTCGGAGTACCGCCGCTCCCTGGCCGGGTCCTTCTCGTCCAGGTCGACGAAGTCCAGGATCACCACGCCGTCGGCCAGCGACAGCGCCGTCTCCACCGAGTCGGTGATGCGCTGCTGGGCGGAGGCCTTGTTGACCAGCCGGTCGACCACCACCTCGATGGAGTGCTTCTCCTGCTTCTTCAGCGTGGGCGGGTCGGAGAGCTGGTGCACCACCCCGTCGATGCGGGCACGCGCGTAGCCCTGGGCCTGCAGCGCGTCCAGCAGGTCGACGTACTCCCCCTTGCGCTCCCGCACCACCGGAGCCAGCACCTGGAAACGGGTGCCATCGGGCATCTCCCGGACCCGGTCCACGATCTGCTGCGGGGTCTGCCGGGCGATCGGCTGGCCGCAGATCGGGCAGTGCGGGTGGCCGATCCGGGCGAACAGCAGTCGCAGGTAGTCGTAGATCTCGGTGATGGTGCCCACCGTCGACCGGGGATTGCGGGAGGTGGACTTCTGGTCGATGGACACCGCCGGGGACAGGCCCTCGATGAAGTCGACGTCGGGTTTGTCCATCTGGCCGAGGAACTGCCGGGCGTAGCTGGACAGCGACTCGACGTAGCGGCGCTGACCCTCGGCGAAGATGGTGTCGAACGCCAGCGACGACTTGCCGGAGCCGGACAGCCCGGTGAACACCACCAGCGAGTTGCGCGGCAGTTGCAGGTCGACGTTGCGCAGGTTGTGCTCGCGCGCGCCCCGCACGATCAGCTGGTCGGTCACGGTGACCCATGCTATGCGCGGGGTCCGACAAGGCTCGGCCCGCGGCGCGACGGTGCAGGTCAGCGGGATGCGGTGGCCCGACCGGTCCGGATTGATCGAGCACCCGGTCTGCGAATCGAGCACCCGGGATCGCAGATGCTCGATGGCCACACCAGGTGCTCGATCACGGGAATCTCGCCGGACCGGACAGGGGGCGGTCGCGCCGAGTGCGCAACGATGGGGCGGTGACGGACACCAGCAGCACCGACCGCGCACCGGTCCGCTGGGCGCTGGCCGGCTACGGCTCGGGCGGGCGGATCTTCCACGCGCCGCTGATCGCATCGGCGGCCGGCATGGAGCTGTCGGCGGTGGTGACGCGGTCGCCGGAGCGGATCGACCAGCTGCGCCGGGACCACCCCGGTGTCCTGGCGGTGCCCGAGCCGGAGGCGCTGGCCGGCCTCGGGGTGCACGGCGTCTCGATCAGCACTCCCCCGGCCAGCCACGCGGAACTCGCCCACCGCGCACTGGCCGCCGGATTGGACGTGGTGGTCGACAAGCCGTTCGCGCTGACCGCGCACGAGGCCCAGGGCATGCTGGCCGACGCCGAACGCCGGCACCGGCTGCT
>JBIQML010000783.1:0-2216 GCA_044463405.1 Nakamurella lactea
AGGCTCAGTTCACCAGCACTCAGTTCATCAGGCCAGCGCAGCCGCTCAACTCATCGCCAACTGCGCCGGGCGCACCGGCAGCTTAACCGGCTCGCCCGTCCGGGCGGACAGGTCCATCGCCATCGTCAACAACAGATTGCGATGCCCGTCCGCGGCCGTCGCGTGCGGCGTCGGCCGCCCGGTCACCAGCCGGTTCAACCAGGTCGAGGTCTCTTCGCGCATCGGCCCCCACAACACGCCCTCATGCAGGTCGCCCGGCGGGTAGCTCTCCAGGAAGTCCACGTGCCGCTCGACCCCGGCTTCATACCCCTTGGGGTGATAACCCGGCCCCTGCGCTCGCTCCGAGACCAGGATCGTGTCCCGATGGGTGTCTTCGATGTCGAGGACGCCATGCGTGCCCACGACGCCGATTTGCAGCCCGTAGACGCTCCCGGGCCAGGCGACCGGCAACGCCCAGTTGATGTTCATCGAGAACAGCGTGCCGTCTGCCATGGTTACGAGCGCAAGCGTGTTGTCGAACGTACCGATCTCGCCCAAGACCCGGTTACCGGCCTTGGCATAGACCTCGACCGGTTCCTTGCCCGGCAGCCCATCGAGCATCCACAAACACACGTCCAGGCAATGCGTACCGGACACGACCATCGGCGTCAGGGTCGCGCGCTGGTTCGTCCGACGCAACGTGGCGATCGGCACCATCCGGTTCATGAACGCGCGCGCCACGACCGTGGTGATATCACCCACCTGGCCGCCGCGCAGCCGCTCCCGGGCAGCCAGGAAACGCCGCCGGAACCGCTGCGAATACCCGACCACCGCGTCCACGCCGGCCGACTCGATCGCATTCAAAACCCGCTGTGACTCCGCTGGATCGGTCGCCAGCGGCTTCTCGATCATCAATGCGTGTCCGCGGGCAACCGCCGCCAGCACGGGCGCGACATGGGCGTTCTCGTCGGTCGCCACGACGACCGCGTTCACCTCGGGACGCGCCAGCAGTTCCTCGTGGTCGGTGCCGGCAAAATCCGCGTTCGTGTCCTGGGCCAGCGCGCCGACAAGGTCTTGGTCGAGGTCGCACACCCCGAGCCAGCGCACCGCCGGATTCTCCCGAGCCAGCATTGCCCGGATCCGGCCGGTCGTCCCGCAGCCGACGACCGCCAACCCAATACCGTCCGATCCGGGCCGGCTTACCACGGTGTCTTCATCCCCTCATACCACGACTTCGTCTGGACCCGATTCCGCGGCACCACCGTCACCGATGGGCCACGCCCGCCGAGGATCGCCTTGCACGCCGCGGCGACGTCGGAGACGTCGGTGACCAGCCGGCTCTCAACGCGAAGCGCGCTGGACAGCCGGGCGAGATCGGGATTGTCATAGTCGACGCCAAACGTGTTGCCGGCATAGCCTTCACGCTGCTTTTGCCGCTGGGAGCCGAAGCCGCCGTCGTCGAAGACGACGATGTGCACCGGCAGGCCCTCGGTCGCAATCGTGTCGAGTGCGGGCAGCGACATGAAGAACGCCCCGTCGCCGAGGATGGCGACCGCGCCGGCTGCCTGCCCGGACATTGTCGCGCCAGCGGCGGCAGGAATCGCGAACCCCATGGTGCCGAAGCCGTGCGGGTAAATCCGTCGAGTCGGTCCGAACGCGCCGTCGACACCGACCGAGAGCGCGGCGTAGCCGGGATCCATCGTCACGACCCAGTCCGCCGGCAGCGCGGGGGCGAGTCCGGCCACAATGGCACGCTCGAGGTCACCCAGATCTCCCGACGCGGCCGCCTCTTCCGGCTGCAGCCACGGTGCCGGTGTCGGTAACTGCCGCGTGGCGGTCGCGAGATCCTCGGCAAAGGCTCGGACATCCGCGACGATCCCGACGGTTGCTGCAAGCCGGAAGTCGACGACGTCTGGGTCCGGGTGCACCTGCACGAGCGGAACGTCCTTTCCGGGACGCGTCCACTTCAGTGTGTCGGTGTCGAGCAGCCCGGCCCCAACCGCGAGAACCAGATCCGCGCCGGCCAGTGCCTCGTTGGCCTGTCCGGTGCCGAACCGGCCGATCGTGCCCAGGCCATTGGGCACACCGGCCAGGCACGCGCCGCCGAGGACCGTGGCGACCGGCGCGCCGAGGGTTCGTGCGAGGTCGCCGAGCGCCGACAGCGCGCCGGACCAGTGCACCATTTCACCGGCAATGATGAGCGGACGACGGGCTTGCCGCACCAACTCAACGACGCG
>JBIQML010000784.1:0-2211 GCA_044463405.1 Nakamurella lactea
GACCAGCCGGCGCTCGGTGTCCCGGCAGGCCGAGCTGGGGGCGGCCGCCGCGTCCGGCCAGATGGCCATCATGCAGAAGCTGATGCTGTACGTCTTCCCGCTGGCGGTCATCGTCATCGGCTGGATCTACCCGCTGGCGCTGCTGTTCTACTGGCTGGCCAACAACAGCTGGACGTTCGGCCAGCTGTGGGTGGCCCACCGGATCCAGGACCGCAAGCGGGCCGAGGAGTCCAAGGTCATCGAGGCGGCCAAGCAGGAGACTGCGTTCTCCACGCCGAAGCCCGGCGCCAGACCGAAGAATCCCAAGGCCGCCCCCCGGCAGGTGATCCAGCCGACGCCGGTCCAGCGAGGCGGGTCCTCCAGCGGCGGATCGAGCGGGTCCGGCGGTGACGGCGGTGACGGATCCCCCGGCACGAACGGATCACGCAGCGGCGGGTCGGGTGGCACCAGCGGGTCGACGGGCTCACGGTCGGGCGACCTGCCCCCCGGGATGATCAGCGACGCAGGGCCGCGCACGCCCCGACCGGGCGCCAAGCCGGCCGGCCGCCCCGGCGGGAACAAGTCACGAAAGAAGAAAAGGAACAAGCGATGACGGAAACCACGGGCACCCCGGCGGTGCCGGAAGCCTCGGGCGACGACGGGTCGGTCCTGACGGCGCCGGTTCTCCAGGACG
Source organism: Nakamurella lactea (assembly GCA_044463405.1). Classification (GTDB taxonomy): domain Bacteria; phylum Actinomycetota; class Actinomycetes; order Mycobacteriales; family Nakamurellaceae; genus Nakamurella; species Nakamurella lactea_B. Next base: position 674 of record JBIQML010000784.1, read on the forward strand.
CGTCCGAGCCCACGGCGGCCGGCGATCCTGACGCGTCCGGCGAGCCCTCGGCTGCCGACGACCCGGAGCCGGGCGGCGTTCAGGCCGACGGTGCCGAGACCGATGCCCACGACGACCTGGTCGCCGAGGGCGACGCTGCGGGTGACTACCTGGAGCGGCTGCTGGACATCCTGGACTACGACGGTGACATCGACCTGGACGTCGAGGGTGAGCGGGCCGCGGTGTCGATCATCGGTGAGGGAGATGTGCAGAAGCTGGTCGGCGACCACGGACAGGTGCTGGACGCGCTGCAGGAGCTGACCAGGCTGGCCGCCGGAATGGAGACCGGTCAGCGCTCGCGGCTGATGCTGGACATCGCCGGCTACCGGGCCAAGCGCCGCGCGGAGCTGGAGGAACTCGGTCGGGCCACCGCCGAGCGCGTGGTGGCCGACCGCAGCCCGGTCAAGCTGGGTGCCATGAACCCGTTCGAGCGCAAGGTCGTGCACGATGCGGTCGCGACCGTGTCCGGAGCCACCTCCTCCAGCGAGGGCGAGGAACCCAACCGTCGCGTGGTCGTCAGCCCTGCCGACTGACGGCCCTGGCGGGCCGGTCGGGATCGGTTCGATCGTGGCCGCTGGATTCTGCTGATGGTGCATCCCCGCAGGTCGCGACCGGGCGCTCCGGATCCAGGGCCCGCCGTTCCGCAGCGGGCCGGTGGCGACGCCGTGGCATCGCACATGGCGACGGAGCCCCCCGCGGCGGCCGCGCTGTTCGGCGACCGGATCGACCTTGCACGGCGCTATGTCGAGCTGCTCGCCGGCCCCGGCATCGAACGCGGGCTGATCGGCCCGCGCGAGGCCGGCCGGCTGTGGGACCGCCACCTGCTGAACTGTGCGGTGCTCGGCGCGTTGTTGCCGGCGGGCGCCCGGGTGGTGGACATCGGCAGCGGCGCCGGACTGCCCGGCATCCCGCTGGCGTTGGCCCGGCCGGACTGCCGGATCGATCTGGTGGAGCCGCTGCTGCGGCGCAGCACCTTCCTGGACGAGGTGGTCGCCGACCTGGCGCTGACCGGCTGCCGGGTGATCCGTGCCAGGGCGGAGGACGCGATCGACGCGGCGGGCGGCGCCGACGTGGTCACCGCGCGGGCCGTCGCCCCGCTGGCGAAACTGGCCCGATGGGCGGCGCCGCTGCTCCGGCCGGGCGGGATGATGCTGATCCTCAAGGGTGCCTCGGCCGCCGACGAGGTCGCCCGAGACGGCGCCGCGGCCCGCGCCCCCGGGCTGGGCGACCTGTCCCTGCTGAGCGGCGGGGGCGAGGGGGTGGAGGAGCCCGCCACCGTGGTGAGCGCGCGGCTGGCTGGCGGTCGGCGTGCTCGCCCGTCCGGACCGCGGCGACAGGGCCGGTCCGGCCGCCCGGCCCCGGGCCGGTCCGGCCGCCGGTCGGCCTGAGGGGATACTGCTGGGCATGGGGACCGATCCGACCGCGCAGCCGACATTCGCCCGGAACGAGGCCACCGCCGCCTACTACGACCGCCGGGCGAGCGAGTACGACCAGTGGTA
>JBIQML010000785.1:0-2207 GCA_044463405.1 Nakamurella lactea
TTGTACAAGGCCACCCACTTGCGCCACAGCGCCTCCTTCTCCGCGTTGAGCACCAGGCCGCCCGGCGGCAGCGGCTCGGAGGGATGCTCGGTGTCCTTCGGCCAGGTGAACTTGGTGGAGGGAATCGCGCCGATGCCGACGGTGGAGGCGAAGTCGTCGCCGCGGTCGGAGATGGAGCGCGCGAAGTAGGCGCGGTTGGTCGTCTCGAACGCCAGCAGCGCGGCGGCATGCTCGGCGCCCAACCGCTGCAACTCCGGCATCGCCCGACCCTACCCGGATCACTCGGCGAGGCGTGATGTCCCGGCCCGGGATGTGCCGTCACCAGCGGCGCTGCACGCCGGCCTTGGGGCCGGTCACCAGGGTGCGCTCCGGCACGTCGTCCACGACGACCGCCCCGGCCGCGACCACGGCGTCCCGCCCGATACTGACCCCCGGCAAGATCGTGGCGCCGGCGCCGATCCACGCGTTCTCGGCCACGTCGATCGGTGCGCCGTCGAGGTACCGGCGCCGGTCGTCCGGGTCGACGGGATGGCTCAGGGTGATGAACGTGACCTTCGGGCCGACCATCACGCGGTCCCCGAGCCGGATCCCCGCGTAGTCCAGGAACGTGCAGTTCTGGTTGATGAACACTCGCTCGCCGAGTTCCAGATGCAGGCCGTGATCGGTGTAGAACGGCGGGTAGATCGTTACCCCCGCCGGCAGCGGCCGCCCGAAGATCTGCTCGAAGAGCCGTGCCTTGCCCGCGTCGTCGTCGAATGGCAGCACGTTCAGCCGCGAGGTCAGTTCGGTCACCCGCGCGACCCGGTCGGCCATCGCCTGGAATCGAGTGCTCAGCGTCCGCTCCACCGTCGGGTCGGCGCGGTGGATGCTCATCAGGTGATTGCTGGACACCCGGCGATCCTTCCGGATGGTCGGCATGCCGATCGCGAGGCGCGCCCAGCCGCACGTGTAGAGGCCGTTTTGTGCCGAGAGGCAGACTGCCGAGGACTCCGTCACCGCCGGGGAACGGTGACCCTGCCCTCCGCCGCCAGCGCTGCGATGTCGGTGCGATGGTGCGATCCGCGCATTCGGACCTTGGACACCTTGGCGTAGGCCGACTCTCGCGCTATCAGCAGGTCCTCGCCGGTCGCCGTCACCGACAGCACCCGACCGCCGGCGCTGACCAGCGCGCCGGAGGGATCCAGCGCGGTGCCGGCGTGCAGGATGCCATCCGCCTCCGCCCCGGTGATCGCGTCACCGGTCACCGGAGTTCCCGGGTAGTTCTCCGCGGCGATCACCACCGTCACCGCCGAACCCTCACGCCAGCGCAGGGGAGGGTGCCCGGACAGGTCGCCGGTCGCGGCGGCCATCAGCAGCCCGGCCAGCGGAGTCTCCAGCAGTTCCAGCACCACCTGTGTCTCCGGGTCGCCGAGGCGGCAGTTGAACTCGATGACGGCGGGACCGTCGGCGGTCAGCGCCAGCCCGGTGTACAGCAACCCGGAGAAGGGCGCACCGCGGCGCGCCATCTCGGCCAGCACCGGATCGATGATCTCCCGCTGCACCGTGGGCACCAGATCGGCGGGCGCCCACGGCAGCGGCGCATAGGCGCCCATGCCGCCGGTGTTCGGCCCGGTGTCCCCGTCACCGACCCGCTTGAAGTCCTGTGCCGGCAGCAGCGGTAGAGCTCTGGTGCCGTCGCACACCGCGAACAGGCTGACCTCCGGTCCGTCCAGGTACTCCTCGACCAGCACCGGGCGCCCGGCGTCCAGCACGGCCGTCGCGTGCGCCACCGCGGCACCGTGATCCTCCGTCACCAGCACGCCCTTGCCGGCGGCCAGCCCGTCGTCCTTGACCACGTAGGGCGCGCCGCATGCCTGCAGCGCCACGTCGACGCCGGCGGGCTCCGTCACCGGCACGCTGCGCGCCGTCCGCACCCCCGCTGCCGCCATCACATCCTTGGCGAATGCCTTCGGCCCCTCGATCCGGGCCGCCAGCGCCGAGGGACCGAACGTGACGAACCCTGCCTCTCGCAACGCATCCGCAACGCCGGCCACCAGCGGAACCTCAGGTCCGATCACCACCAGGTCCGGCGCCAACTCCCTGGCCAGCGCGAGCACCGAGTCGGCGTCCGCGGCGGCAACAGGGTGGTTGGTGGCGAGGCCAGCCGTGCCGGCGTTGCCGGGCGCGATGTGCAGGTCGGTAACGGACGGGTCGCGGCGCAGCGCCCG
>JBIQML010000786.1:0-2189 GCA_044463405.1 Nakamurella lactea
GGGTCTTGTTGGCGTCCGGGTGCACCTCGAAGGTGTACCGGCCGGACTCCAGCAGGCCGTAGCTCTTCTCGGACACCACCGGGGCGATGATGATGTCGCGCGGGTCGGAGATCACTTCGACTCCTCCTCGTCGGTGTCGGTGTCGGTGTCGGTGTCTGCTTCCGCCGCGGCCTTGCGCTGGCTCGGCGGCAGCTGGAACCCGGCGGCCTCGGCCGACTCCGCGGTGTCGAACCACACCTCGGCGACCGTGCGGTCGTAGTGCGAGCTGCCCGGCACGTGGTAGAGCATCGAGTCGGCGTTGCCCTTGATCGGGAAGCCGTCCGGCTCCGAGCCGTCCTCCAGCACCGCGTGGCTGCCCGGCCCGAAGTCGCGCGCCTCCTCGGTGGCCTCGTCACCGTCGGTGCCGGTTGCCTCGGCGGCGGAGTCCTCGGCGGTGACGGAGTCCTTGTCGGCCTCGTCACCGGCAGCCTGGGCCGTCTCGTCGGTGACGGAGTCCTCGTCGGCCTCGTCACCGGCAGCCTGGGCCGTCTCGTCGGTGACGGAATCCTCGTCGGCCTCGTCACCGGCAGCCTGGGCCGCTTCCGCAGCTTCCGCCGCCTCCCTCTCGGCCCTGGCCGCGTCCCGCTCCGCCTTGGCGGGCGCCTTCTGCGCGGCCTTGGCGGCCCGGTCGTCGGCCTTCGCCTTGGCCTGCTCGGCGGCCTCGGCGGGCACCTCGACCTCGGCGGCGGCCTCGGCCCGGTTGAACTCCAGGAACTCGTCCAGCGCCGCGCGGGTGAACACCACGTCGTCGGAGACCAGCACGTCGTAGGTGTTCAGCTGGTCGGAGGACAGCAGGTGCACGGTCGGCACGTTGCGCAGGCTCTTCCAGCCGGCCTCGTCCTCGCGCCCGACCACCACCAGCACATTGCGCGCCGAGCTGACCGCGGCCAGCGTGGCGGCAGCAGCCTTGGTGGAGGGCACGTCACCGTCGACGATCGCCGACAGCACGTGCACGTTGCCGCCGCGGGCCCGGTCGGACAGCGCGCCGCGCAGCGCGGCCGCCTTCATCTTCTTGGGCGTGCGCTGGCCGTAGCCGTGCGGCACCGGGCCGTGCGAGATGCCACCACCGGTGAACTGCGGCGCGCGGATCGAGCCCTGCCGGGCCCGGCCGGTGCCCTTCTGCCGGTACGGCTTGGCGCCGCCGCCGGAGACGTCACCGCGGGTCTTGGTGGCGTGCGTGCCCTGGCGGGCGGCCGCGAGCTGGGCCACCACGACCTGGTGCATCAGCGGGATGTTCGCCTGGGCGTCGAAGACGTCCGCGGGCAGCGACAGCGCGCCCGCGGTCTCTCCGGCCGGCGAGGTGATCAGAACCGTTACGGGGCTGGTCATGCTGCGTCACTCTTTCCGGCGGCATCCTCTGCGGAGCCCTTGCTTGCGGTCTTGACCATCACCAGTCCGCCCTTGGAGCCGGGGACGGCGCCCTTGATCAGCAGCAGGCCGGCATCCGCGTCCACGGCGTGCACGGTCAGGTTCTGCATGGTGACGGTGACGTTGCCCATCCGGCCGGCCATCCGCAGGCCCCGGAACACCCGGCCCGGGGTGGCGCAGCCGCCGATGGAGCCCGGCGAGCGGTGCTTGCGGTGCACGCCGTGGCCGGCGCCCAGGCCGGAGAAGCCGTGCCGCTTCATCACGCCCGCGGTGCCCTTGCCCTTGCTGGTGCCGGTCACGTCGACCTCGGCGCCGGCGGAGAACACCTCGGCGGCGGTGAGCTCCTGGCCCACCGTGTAGTCCTCGATGGCGTCGGTGCGCAGCTCGGCCAGATGCCGGCGTGGGGTGACGCCCGCCTTGGCGAAGTGGCCCGCCTCGGGCTTGTTGACCCGGCGCGGGTCGATGGCGCCGAACGCGAACTGCACCGCGTTGTAGCCGTCGTTCGCCTGGGTGCGGATGGCGGTGACCACCACCGGCCCGGCGGCGACGACCGTCACCGGGACCACCCGGTTGGCCTCGTCGAAGACCTGGGTCATCCCGAGCTTGTGGCCCAGAATTCCCTTGATCGGTTGTGACATCTTCTGCTTGCCCATCTCTGCGCTGTCGTGCCGTGCTGCGCTGTCTTGCCGCCCGCGTGCCGTCCCAGCGGTTCGGCCCGCGGGGACCAATGCCTACTGGATGTTGACGTCGACGCTCGCCGGCAGGTCGATGCGCATCAGCGC
>JBIQML010000787.1:0-2187 GCA_044463405.1 Nakamurella lactea
GGCGCCGGCAGCATCCTGGGTATCACCGGCTGGCGCTGGGTGTTCCTGGTGAACGTGCCGATCGGCATCATTGCGCTGTTCGTGGTGACCAAGGTGCTGCACATCCCGCACATCCGGCACGAGCACCGGATCGACTGGTGGGGCGCCGCCGCGCTGATCGTCGGGCTGGTACCGCTGCTGATCGTGGCCGAGCAGGGCAGGGAATGGGGCTGGGGCTCCGGATCGGTGCTGGGGCTGATCGCCGTCGGCATCGTCGGGGTGGTCGCGTTCATCTGGATCGAGTTCCGGATGGGCGCCGAGGCGCTGATCCCCATGCGGCTGTTCCGCAACGGCACGTTCTCCATCGGGCTGGGCGTGTCGGTGCTGGTCGGGCTGGGCATGTTCGGGGCGATCATGTGCCTGCCGCTGTACCTGCAGATCGTCAAGGGCGCCTCGCCGACCAAGGCGGGCCTGTTGATGCTGCCGATGATGGTCGGCATCATGATCTCCTCGGTGACCTCCGGGCAGATCACCATGCGCACCGGCCGGTACAAGGTGTTCCCGGTGCTGGGCACCGCGTTCCTGATCGGGGCGTTCGCGCTGCTGCTGACGGTGACGGTGGACACCCCGTTCTGGCAGCTGGACATCTACTTCTTCCTGCTCGGGCTGGGGCTGGGCCTGAACATGCAGACCCTGACGATCGCCATCCAGAACGCCGTGCCGGCACGGGACATCGGGGTGTCGACGGCGGCGGCGACGTTCTTCCGGCAGACGGGTGGCACCCTCGGGGTGGCCATCTTCCTGTCGTTGCTGTTCAATTCGCTGCCGGACAAGGTCGGCTCGGCGATCCGGTCGGCGGCGCAGACGGCCGGCTTCCAGCAGGCGGTCGGGGCGGCGGCGCAGGACTCCAGCGATCCGGCGCACCAGGTGGCCACGGCGCTGGTGCAGGCATCCCAGGGCAACGCGTCGGCGGCGGCCTCGCTGGGCGACAAGATCAACAACGACTCGGCGTTCCTGCAGCAGATCAACCCGGTGATCGCCCGGCCGTTCCAGGAGGGCTTCGTCTCCTCCACGCACCTGGTGTACATCGTGGGCGGGGCGCTGATGGTGCTGGCGCTGATCCTGGCGATCGTGATGCGGGAGGTCCCGCTGCGCACCATGTCGGCGATCCAGGAGCGGCAGGCCGAGGCGGCGGCCGCGGCGGCGGCCGGTGCGGCTGATGGTTCTGTCGATGGTTCGGCGGATGGTGCGGCTGATGGTTCGGCGGACGATGCTGCGGTGACGGAGGGGACCGGGCGGCTGAACCCCTCGGTGGCGCTGTCCTCCAGCGGTGAGGCGTCGGATCCCTCGGGCGGTGACGGGTACGCGGGGCCGAGTTCGGGAGATGACCGTCGTCATCGGCACGACGGACAGGCTGGATTTGGCGGTGACGGGACCGGCGTGGCCAGGCGTGATCGGGAGAGTGCTGGGAGCTCGGGCGACTCCGGGCGCCATGAGCGGGCGGCGGCCGCCGCCGATCGGTCGGCGGCGGGGCCCGGTGCTTCGAATGACGCGGCCGATCTGGACGGGACGCTGCAACGAGCCGAGGACGGCACCGTGACGGTGGCCGCCGATGCTGCGACCAACGGCAAGTCCGGTGGCCGGCATCGGGGCTGATCAGGGCTCTTCGAGCCGGGTCGGCGGGGCCGTTCGTCGGTCTTGCAGCCGGCCCCGCCGTCCTCCCGGCAGGCTCGATCCTGACGCTTGTTCGGGGCCCAGGCATGGCGCCCGTACGGCCGCGGCGACCAGGAACGACTGTCCGGTTGTTCCGGTTTGAAGGCGGCGTCGCGCGTGCCGTATGCTGGTCCGGCTCCCAACGGACAGCCGTTGGAGGCGGGTTGACCACCCGGCCCCCATCGTCTAGCGGCCTAGGACTCCGCCCTTTCACGGCGGCAACACGGGTTCGAATCCCGTTGGGGGTACGGCTGCCCTGGTGCCTGTTCGGTACCGTGGTTGTCGGTAGTGCAAGGCCCAGTGGCGCAGTTGGTTAGCGCGTCGCCCTGTCACGGCGAAGGTCGCGGGTTCAAGTCCCGTCTGGGTCGCCAGCGAGGCCGGGTCCACTGATCTGCAGTGGACCCGGAGTCGTCTGCGGCCAGGTAGCTCAGTCGGTACGAGCGTCCGCCTGAAAAGCGGAAGGTCGCCGGTTCGATCCCGGCCCTGGCCACCCAC
>JBIQML010000788.1:0-2170 GCA_044463405.1 Nakamurella lactea
GATGACGGCCGCGTCCCCGGAACCGGCCCGCGCCCCGGCGGGCCCGTCACCGCCGGAACCCGCGCCCGATCGTTCGCCCGAACCATCGGAATCGGCGTCCTCGTCGCCCAGCAGGCCGGCCATGGTGTTGCGCCGAATCGACTCCAGGATCCGGCCCATGTCGTTCTGCCGCTCGGTGTCGGTGATCCAGCGCGCCGCCAGCAGGATGATGGCCGCCATCATCAGCCCGTCGCCGCCCACCCACATCACCGCGCCGCCGATGTGGATGTCGTCCAGCGCGGCCGGACCCCAGCCGTCGCGCATCGCGGCGAACCCGGGGAAGGGGTCGGTGTCGGCCATCATGAGTGCGATGCCCACCCCGGCGTCCACGATCATCGACACGAACAGCAGGCCCAGCCGGGCCGGGTAGGGCGGATTCCACCGGATCGGCTCGTGCACCAGCAGCGTCAGCAGGAACAGGTAGCCGCTGGCCAGGTACAGCGCCACCTCCAACGAGTGCAGCCACATGTGCTGGGTCATCGCCTGCATGTATCCGGTCAGGTGGGTGCCCACCAGCACCACCGTGTAGAACGCCAGCGCCACCACCGGATTGCTCAGCACCGAGACCAGCCAGTTGCGCCGCAGCGCGGCCACCGCCCGGCTGCCGGCGTGCCCGGACTCGTCGGCCAGCCGGATCGGATGGCCCATCACCAGCAGCGCGGGCACCACCGTGATCAGCAGCAGGTGCTGGATCATGTGCATCCAGAACAGTGCGTGGCTGTAGGCGCCGATCGCGCTGTCCACCGAGATCACCAGCAGCAGCACGCCGGCCCCGAACGACCACGTGAACAGCGCCGGCCAGCGCCTGCCGGTGCGACGGTGGGCCAGCAGCCCGAACAGGTAGCCCACGCCCAGCACGATCGCCACGATGGTGCCGACGGGTTCCCAGGTCCACACCGAGAACCACGTCCCGGCGGTGAGCGGCGGCAGCATGTCCATCAGGGTGCGCACCCCCGACGGACCGCGTTGCTGTCCGGACTGCGCACGGTTCCAGTGTGCTCCCGGCCGGGTGAGGACGGTGTTGCGGGCCGGGCGGGATCGGTGTCGTCCCGGCCACACCCCGATCCGGTCCGCCGTGCCGGGGCCTACCGTGGACGGCGATGAGTCGTGCAGTTCCGCGGGTTCTCCGTCACCGATACCTGGTTGCCGGGCTGGCGCTGTTGCTGGCGGTGCTGGCCGGTTGCAGTTCCGACCCGGTGCCCAAGCCGCCGGACTCGGTCGGCTCGCCGCTGAACGAGGCGGTACCGTCGCGGATCGCGCAGTTGCCGCTGACCGACAGCGCCGGTCATCACACCGACCTGGCCGCCTACCACGGCAAGGTGCTGGTGGTCTCGGACATGATGACGCTGTGCCAGGAGACCTGCCCGCTGGACACGGCCAACATCGTGGCCACCGCCCGGAAGGTGGAGAAGGCCGGGCTGGGGGACAAGGTCGAGTTCCTGTCCATCACCATCGACCCGGCCCGTGACGACGCCGCCCACCTGGCCGCCTACCGCGCGCTGTTCTCGCCCGCGCCGGCCGACTGGGCCGTGCTCGGCGGATCCGCGGCCTCGGTCCATGTGCTGTGGAAGCACTTCGGGCTGTACTACGAGAGGGCGCCGGAGGATTCTCCGCCCGCCAGCGACTGGCTGACCGGCGCCACCTTGACCTACGACATCGACCACGCCGACCTGGTGTACTTCTTCGATCCCGACGGGCACGAGCGGTACACCGTGGACGGCACCGCGCACGTGGCCTCCGCCGGTCTGATGCCGGCGACGTTGCGACACTTCCTGTCCGACGACGGGCGCAAGAATCTCAAGCACCCCGGGTTCGGCGCCTGGACCGTCGGGCAGGCGCTCGAGGTGATCGGTTGGCTGACCGACACCCGCATCCCGGGGGCGGCGTCGCCGAGTCGGACCTCGTCACCGGTGGTCGTGGTCGGCTGACCAACCCCACGACGTGATCGAGCACCAGGTTTCGGGACCGAGCACCAGGGATCCTGGGTGCTCGGTCGGAATCCCTGGTGCTCGATCACGGATGTCGCCGGGATGGGGCCCGCGCCCCCGCCCCGGCCTCGGCGGCCCGCGCTCCGGCCCCCGCCCGCGCCCCGACCTCGCCGGCCCGCGCCCCCGCCCCGATCTCGCCGGCC
>JBIQML010000789.1:0-2161 GCA_044463405.1 Nakamurella lactea
CGCCCAGCTCGCGGTCTACCAGTTGGCGGCGGCCGCCGGCGCGTTCGACCAGCCCGCCGACCAGGACCCCGGCGACGAGGAACCGGACACCCCGGCGATCGGCGGCGCCGAGCTGGTGTACCTGCGGACCGGCAAGCCCAGGGTCCTCTCGCAGGCGCCGCAGGGCGACGACGACCGGCGGCGATGGGTCCGGCGGTTGCGCGAGGTGGCCGCATCGGTGACGGGTGCCACCCTCACCGCCCGGCAGGGGGAGGCCTGCGAGCGCTGCCCGGTCCGATCGAGCTGCCCGCTGCAGCCCGAGGGTCGGCAGGTGACCCGATGACCAGCCCGCGGCACCGTCCGCCCCCCCGTGCGGGACGGTTGATCGACCCGGCGGAGCTGGCCGAGGTGCTCGGCCTGCCGCCGCCGACCGACGAGCAGGCGGCCGTGATCGCCGCTCCACTGGCCCCCGCGCTGGTGGTGGCCGGCGCGGGCTCGGGCAAGACGGAGACCATGGCGGCCCGGGTCGTCTACCTGGTGGCCAACCGGATCGTGCGACCCGCGCAGGTGCTGGGCCTGACGTTCACCCGGAAGGCGGCGTCCGAGCTGGCCACCCGGATCCGGCGCCGGCTGCGCGATCTCGCCGGCGCGGGCATCCTGGACGACGACCGCAGCCCCGGGCCGGACGACGCCGATCCGACCGTCGGCACCTACCACTCCTTCGCCGGGCGGCTGATCGGCGAATTCGGCCCGCTGGCCGGCATCGAACCGCCGTCGCGGGTGCTCACCCCGACCGGGTGCTGGCAGCTGGCCCGCAGCGTCGTCGCCCGGTGGGACGGCGACCTGCACACCGACATCGGCCCGGAACGCGTCACCCAGGACGTGCTGGCCGTCGCCGGGGCGCTGGCCGACCATCTGGCCGACGCCGGCCGGCTGACCGACGCGCTGGACGAGCTCCTCCAGGTGCTCTCCTCCGCCCCGCCGGGGGCCAGGCAGCGCTCCCCGGTGCACTCCGGCCTGGTGGACCCCGTGCGCCAGCTGGCCCACCGGCGCGCCGTGGTGCCCCTGGTGCGCGCCTACGAGGCGGCCAAGCGCGCGGCCGGGGCCGTCGACTTCGCCGACCAGATGCAGCTGGCCGCGCGCCTGGTGGCCGCGACGCCGCTGGTCGGGGAGGTGCTGCGGGACCGCTATCGGGTGGTGCTGCTCGACGAGTACCAGGACACCGGCCATGCCCAGCGGATCATCCTGCGGGCCCTGTTCGGCCAGCCCGACCCGGACCGGGCCATGCCGTGGCGCGGGCATCCCGTCACCGCCGTCGGCGACCCGGTGCAGTCCATCTACGGCTGGCGGGGTGCCTCGGCGTCGAACCTGCCGCGGTTCCCCACCGACTTCCCCGGCCCGGACGGGACCGCCTCCCCGGCCCTTCCGCTGCTGACCAGCTTCCGCAACGCCGCCAGGGTGCTCGCGCTGGCCAATGCGGCCTCCGGACCGGTGCGCGCCGATCCGGTGCCGGTGGGGGAGCTGCGCCCGCGGCCCGGCGCCCCGGACGGCCGTGTCCGGACGGCCGTGACGACCACGGTCGAGCAGGAGAACGAGTGGCTGGCGGACGCGGTCGCCGACCTATGGGCCGGCGCAGACGAGCCCCCCAGCACGGCCGTACTGCTGCGACGCCGGGCCGACATGCCCGACGTCGCCGCGGCGTTGCGCTCCCGCGGCCTGCCCGTGGAGGTGGTCGGGGTCGGCGGGCTGGTCGACGAACCCGAGGTCGCCGACCTGGTCGCCATGCTGCGCATGATGGTCGACCACCAATCCGGACCCGCGGCGGTACGGATCCTCACCGGGGCCCGCTGGAGGCTGGGGCTGGCCGACCTGGCCGCGCTGGCGCGGCGTGGCCGTCGGCTGCAGGCCGGTGCGTCGTCACCGTCCGGCCCGGGGCGCTCCGCCGTCGACGGCGACGACGCCTCGGCCCGGCTGAGGTCCGCGCTGACCGAGGCGACCGGCGGCGAGGACGTGGACCTCGCCGGACTGGTGGACGCCATCGCCGACCCTGGTCCGCCCGGCGCCTACTCGGTCGAGGGGTTCGCCCGCATCGTCGCGCTCGGCCGGGAGCTGCGGCGCCTCCGGTCGCGGCTGTCGGCACCGCTGGTCGACCTGGTCGCGGAGGTGGAACGCGTCACCGGGC
>JBIQML010000790.1:0-2155 GCA_044463405.1 Nakamurella lactea
TCGCTGCTGGACGAGAGGCAGACCTCCGACGTCGGCACCGATCCCGATCGGTCGCCGGCAGCGGTGCGGGACGCGGAACCGGCCGATCCGCATCACCCGCCGACCGGCTGCCGGTTCCACCCGCGCTGCCCCATCGGCCCGCTGGTGCTGCCCGGCCGGGATGTCTGCCGCACCGAGGATCCGGCGACGGACATCCATCGGCACCGTGCCGCCTGCCACTTCGCCGAACCCGCCACCCCGGACGACACCTCAAGGAGCAGCACATGACCCGACGTATGCGCATCGACGACCTCACGGCCATCGCCGTCCCGGAGCAGCCGGCGCTGTCGCCCGACGCCTCGCAGATCGCCTACGTGCTGCGCACCGTGGACGCCGACGCGGACCGGAACGGCAGGGCGATCTGGGCGGTCGGCACGCGGGACGGGGATCCCCGGCAGCTGACCCGCTGCACCGCCGACACCTCACCGGCCTGGTCCCCGGACGGCACGACGATCGCGTTCGTGCGCGCCCAGGACGGACCCGGCCAGCTGTGGCTGCTGCCAGCCGGCGGTGGCGAACCGGAGCAGCTCACCCGCCTGCCGCTGGGCGCCGGCGCGCCGGTGTGGAGCCCGGACGGTACCCGCATCGCGTTCACCGCCCCGGTCGACCTGCACGCGGCCGAGGGGGAGGACGACACGGCGCGTGCCCGGCGGCAGGGCGACCCGATCGTCACCGACCGGCTGGACTACCAGGCGGACGGCGCCGGGCTGCTGCGCACCATGCGGCAGCACCTGCACGTGCTGGACCTGGGCTCACGATCCTGCCGGCAGGTGACCGAGGGCGACTGGCACGCCGGGGATCCGGCCTGGTCCCCGGACGGCACCAGGCTGGCGTTCGGCGCCGCCACGGCCCCCGACGCCGACCTGGTGATGCGGGCGCCGGTGCACGTGCTGGACGTCACCGACGAGAAGGCCACGCCCCGGCCGGTGGGCCTTGCGGACGGCGTGACCGCGTCGGTGACATGGACGTCGGACGGTGACGCGCTGGTGGTGGCCGGCACCACCGACGGGCCGGTGGGCCACACCCGGCTGCTGCTGGTGCCGCTGGACGGCGGGCCCGTCACCGACCTCGCGCAGCCGCTGGACCGCAACGTGATGCCCGGCGGCCCGGGATATCCGGGTGCACTGCCCCGACTGACCGCAGACGGGACCCGGGTGCTGTTCTGCGCGCGCGACCGGGGCTGCACCCACCTGTACCAGGTGCCGGTCACCGGCGGCGACGTGCGCACCGTGGTCGGTGGCGCCGGCCGGCTGGTCTCCGGGCTGTCGGTGGCCGGAGGAACCGGTGCGATCGTGCTCGGCACCCCGACCTCGTTCGGCGAGATCGCCGTCGTCGACCTGGACTCCGGCTCCGAGACGGTGCGCACCCGGCACGGCGAGCCGCTGGCCGACGTGCAGCTCTTCGAGCGGGTCGAGCGCGAGTTCACCATCTCCGACGGCACTCTCGTGCACGGCTGGCTGATCCGCGACCCGCAGCGCACCGGTCCCGCTCCGCTGCTGCTGGACGTGCACGGCGGCCCGCACAACGCGTGGAACGGCGCCGCCGACGAGGCGCACCTGTACCACCAGGAGCTGGCCGCGCACGGCTGGGCGGTGTTGCTGCTCAACCCCCGCGGCAGCGACGGCTACGGCGAGGACTTCTTCACCGGCGTCATCGACGGCTGGGGCATCTCCGACGCGAAGGACTTCCTGGAGCCGATCGACGACCTGGTCGCCGAGGGCGTGGCCGACCCGAAGCGGCTGGCCGTCGCGGGCTACAGCTACGGCGGGTTCATGACGTGCTACCTGACCAGTCGGGACGCCCGGTTCGCTGCCGCCGTCACCGGCGGTGTGGTCGCCGACCTGACCAGCATGGCCGGAACCTCCGACGCCGGGCACTTCCTGTCCGAGCACGAGCTCGGCGGGCAGCCCTGGGTGAACGGCACCGCGTTCGCCGAGATGTCGCCGCTGCAGCGGGCTTCCGAGGTGCGCACACCGACACTCATCGTGCAGGGCACCGCCGACGTGCGCTGCCCGCTCGGACAGGCCCAGCAGTGGCACACCGCTCTGCGGGAGCGCGGGGTGCCGAGCCGGCTGGTGCTCTACCCCGACGAGTCCCACCTGTTCATCCTGACCGG
>JBIQML010000791.1:0-2153 GCA_044463405.1 Nakamurella lactea
CGTTCGGGGTGGACAGGATCAGTTCCGTGCACGCCGGGCCCTTGGCGGGGGCGTTGCCCGTCTTGCAGGTCTGGCCGGCCCCCAGGCCCTGGGCCATGCCGTTGCAGCGGTCGAGCAGGTTCTGCCCGCTCTGGTGGATGACGCACAGGATGTTGTTGACGCCCTCGCTGGCGAATCGCTTGGCGCTCTGCTGCCCGGCCAGCACCTCGGGTTGACCGACGCAGGTCATGGCCTTGGAGGCAGCGATGTCGGCATCGTCGCAGCCGGCGTTCAGCAACACCACGGGGATGCCCGCGGCCACCGCCTTGGCGAGCGTCGGGTTCATCAGGCTCGGCGCGTGGTCGGAGACCGCGATCCCGTCGACCTTCTGGTTGATGGCGTCCTGGATCTGCGCGTTCTCCGCGTTGTCGTCGGGATTGGCCTGGCCCTGCTGCTGCGAGCCCCAGACCTCGCTGAGGTGGCAGCCGTAGTCCTTGGCGGCATCCTTGGCGCCCTTGTAGACGCCGGACCAGAAGTCGCCGTTGTCTCCGTGCGTGATGACCGCGAAGGTGTACGGGCACAGGCCCTTGGAGGGCCCGCTGACGGGCGCGTCGCCCGATCCGCCGGCCGCATCGCCGACCGAGGCCGCGGACGACGACCCGCTGGCGGAGCCGCCGGAGGAGTTGCTGGCGGCGCTGCTGGCCTTGCCGGCCGACGAGCACCCGGCGAGCACCAGGCCGGCGGCCGCCACCACCGCCACCAGCCTCGCCCACCATGTCACGGATCGCTTCTGATGTGCACGCGCCACGTTGGTTCCTCTCCGTCTGCCCGACAGGCACCTGCCCGCCGGGTCGCCTGTTAGCGTTCGGTCGCTAGGCCGCCTGCCGGTCGTCGGTGGACCACGGATCGATCACGACCTTGAGGGAATCCGGGTCGATCGACGTCTGCACCGCCCGCTCGACCGCGGTGAGCGGAAACCGGTGGGAGACCATCTCGTCGAAGGGCAGCCGTCCGCGGGCGGCGGCCATCATGCGCATGCTCGGCCCGTAGGCGGCGGCCTCCTGGCCAGGCACGCCGATCACCGTGATGCCCTTGCTGCACAAGTGCCGGTTCGGGTGGATCGCGACCGTGCCGAGATCGCTGAAGTTGCCGGCCTCGACGAGGGTTCCACCGACCCGGAGCATGTCGATGGCCGTGGGAACCGCCTGCGGCAGGCCGACGCATTCGACGACGACGTCAGCGCCCAGCCCGCCGGTGAGATCCTTGACCGCCCGGATCAGCTCGATCGGCCCCAGGTCACGGGCGTCCAGGACGGTAGTCGCCCCCAGACGACCAGCAAATGACAGTCGGGTCGGGGACAGGTCGATCGCGACCACTTGTGCCGCCCCCGTCAGGTGCGCCTTCGCCACGTGGCACAGACCCAGCGGACCGGTGCCGTAGACCACCACCGTGCTGCCGAAGCGGTAGCCGCCGGCCGGGAATGCGCCGACGCTCTGCGCCCGGTCCAGCCCGGCAGTCACCGCGAAAACCTCGGTGAGCACCGCGACGTGGGTCGGCAGGTCGTCGGGCACCCGGAAGATGTGGCTGCCGGGCAGGGCGTAGAGATACTCCGCCCAACCCCCGAACAGATGCGGTGGATCGGCGGCGCTGATGGTATTGCCGTAATCGCGGATTCCCGAGCACAGCGTGTAGGGCAACCCGTGCGTGCACGAGTAGCAGCGCCGGCAGGTGACGTTCGGACCGACCACCACGCGGTCGCCGACCCGGATCGGCGCTCCGTCGAAATCGGCTACGTCACCGTTGATCTCGACCACCTCGCCGACGTTCTCGTGGCCCTGAATGATCGGGAACGGCGTGCAGGACGGATTGTCGGTGCCCGAGTACTGGGTGGTGTAGCCCTCGAAGGTGTGCTTGTCGGTGCCGCAGATCCCCGATAGCAGGTTCTTCACCAGCACGCCGCCCGGCTCCAGCCGGGGCCAGGGGAACTCCGAGAGTCGATAGGTCCGCGGAGCGACCAGCGTGGCTGCCCTGACGGTGTTCGGCACGGATGCCTCCCTTGTGGGATTACTCCGTATCGTGCTGCGTTCGGCCATGAATGGCAAGACGTCATGACAAAGTCGGGATAACAATTTTTTGCTGGCGTGCGTGAAGCTGCCGCACAGGCGCCAACCACA
>JBIQML010000792.1:0-2142 GCA_044463405.1 Nakamurella lactea
GCCAGCGGCCGCCCATCGAGCCGTAGTAGCCGCGCGGATCCGGGTCGTGCGGGGTGTCCCCGAGGCCGTCCGACGCGCGCGGAAGGTCACCGCCGGCAACCGGGCGGGCGGGCGCCGCGGGGTCAGTCACCGGGTCGGGGGCAGGCGGGGTGCGACCCGGCGGTGACGAGGTCCGCGACGGCGCTGCGCGGGTCGCCGCTGGTGACCAGGCCCTCGCCGACCAGCACCGCGTCCGCGCCGGCGCCGGCATAGGCCAGCAGGTCCGCGGGGCCGCGCACGCCGGACTCCGCGACGGTGACGATGCCGCTGGGCAGTCCGGGCGCAATCCGGGCGAAGGCCTCCCGATCGATCTCGAAGCTGGCCAGGCTGCGCGCGTTGATGCCGATGACCGTCGCCCCGGCCTGCAGCGCGCGGTCCGCCTCGGCCTCGGTGTGCACCTCCACCAGCGCGGTCATGCCGAGGGACTCGACCCGCTCCAGCAGGCCGTGCAGCACGTTCTGCTCCAGGGCCGCCACGATCAGCAGCACCAGGTCGGCGCCGTACGCGCGGGCCTCGTGCACCTGGTACGGGCTCACCACGAAATCCTTGCGCAGCACCGGGATGTCGACCGCCCGCCGCACCGCGGCCAGATCGTCCAGGCTGCCGCCGAACTGCCGGCGCTCGGTGAGCACGGAGATGGCCCGCGCGCCGCCGTCGGCGTAGGTGGCTGCCAGCTTGGCCGGGTCGGCGATGTCGGCCAGCGCCCCGCGACTCGGGCTGCGGCGCTTGACCTCCGCGATGACCCCGACACCGGAGCAGCGCAGCACGTCCAGCGCCGACAGCGCCGGCGCGGCATCCCGGGCGCGGGCCTTCATCTCGGCGAGCGGGACGGCCGCCTCGCGGGCCGCGAGGTCGTCGCGGACACCCTCGAGGATGGCTTGCAGCACACTCACCCGGTGGTCTCCTCATTCGGCGCCTGGCGGGATCGGGCCGGTGCGTCGCGGGGACCGGAGGGATCGTGCTGGCCGGGGTCCGCGCCGACTGGCCCGTCGGGCGGGCTCATGGTATCCGGCTCAGATGGGGCGCTCCGACCGGGTGCGGCGCCGTTATCCCCCTGTGATGCGCCGGGCGCCACGTCGGTCGGGTCGGCACCGGCGTCCATGGCCCGCCACAGATCGCCGGCATCGGCGCCGGATCCGCTCGCACCGGACCGGGCGCGCTGCAGGGCCTGCTCCCGCCGGCGACCGGGGGCGTCGTAGGCCGATCCCATGCCACGCGCGCGATCGGCACCGGTCGCCACCAGCACGCCGGCCAGCATCACCAGCAGCCCGCCCGCGATGGCCAGCAGCGGGCCGGCGACCGCCAGCTGCGCCGGGCCGGCCGGGGTCGCGGGCCTGGTGAGCTGCGCGTCCAGCACGTCGATCGGCGCGGACGCCATCGCCACGCCGGCGCGCACCGCCACCAGCACGCCGGCCAGGGTGACCAGCGCGCCGACCACCCGGCGGACCACGCCCCGGGTAGCGAAGGTGGCGCCCAGCCCGGCGAGCGCGACCAGCGCGACCGGCACCAGTTCGCCGAGCAGGTCGGCGCCGCTCGCCGTGCTGTGCACCGTGCCGGCCAGCGGGTCGTCGAAGGCCCTGGTCCACCAGGAGATCGCGGACGCCCCGGCACAGCAGCCCGCCCCGGCCAGCGCCGCCAGCACCAGCACGGCCAGCCGGCGGTGTTGACCGGGTCGCTCGCTCGGACGCCCGCCGCTCATGTGATCGTCCGCCAGGTGGTTGCCGCGGCGATCGCGCCGAGCACCGCGGCGGCCTTGTTCGCGCACTCGGTGTCCTCCGACTCCGGCACCGAGTCCGCCACCACTCCGGCCCCGGCCTGCACGTACGCCGTACCGGCGCGCAGCACCGCGGTCCTGATGGCGATCGCGGTGTCCGCGTCACCGGCGAAGTCCAGATACCCCACGATGCCGCCGTACGGACCGCGCCGGGCGGGTTCCAGCGCGTCGATGATCTGCAGCGCCCGGGGTTTCGGCGCGCCGGAGAGGGTGCCGGCCGGGAAGCAGGAGGTGACGGCGTCCAGCGCGGTCCGGCCCGACGACAGGGTGCCCGTCACCGTCGAGACGATGTGCATCACGTGGCTGTAGCGCTCCACCGAGAAGAAGTC
>JBIQML010000793.1:0-2137 GCA_044463405.1 Nakamurella lactea
TCCGCGCCCTGCCCGCCGACCAGCGGTCCTGGGTGACGCTGGTCGCCCAGGCCGGGATCGCCGGCTACGTCACGTGGGTGGAGAACCCCGGTACCGGCTCGCGCATCGCCGAGCAGGTGTTCGGCACCGCGCCCCGCGACCTCATCCGGACCGTGACGCTACGCCGCACCGTCGAACTGGTCCGGGTCGCGATCACCGTGGCCGAGCAGCACCTGCCCGCGCTGGCCGACGACCCCGCCGAGCAGGCCGCGCTGCGCGACTCGCTGCTCCGCTACAGCCGGGAGATCGCGTTCGCCGCCGCGGCCGTGTACGCCACGGCAGCCGAATCCCGGGGGGCGTGGGACGCCCGCGTGGAGGCCGCGGTGGTCGACGGCATCGTCCGCGGGGAGGATCCTCAGTCGCTGTCCTCCCGGGCGGCCGCGCTGAACTGGGACCCGGCCACCCCCGCGCAGGTCCTGGTGGGCGCCGCCCCTCTGACGGACCGTGAGCACGCCGTGGCCGCGGTCGCGGAGTGGGCCGCCGCCAGGCACCGCCCGGTGATGGCGGCGGTGCACGGAGCCATGCTCGTGGTGGTGCTGTCCGGGTCGGCGGCTCCCGACCCGGACGTCGCCGACCTGTTCGGAGACGGCCCGGTGGTGCGCGGCCCGGCCGGCCCCGGGCTGGCCGGCGCGAGCCGGTCCGCGGCCGAGTCGCTGTCCGGGTATCGGGTGGCGAACGCCTGGCCCGGTGCGCCGCGACCGGTGGACGCCGCCGAGCTGCTGCCGGAGCGGGTGCTGTGGCAGGACGCCGGGGCCGCCCGGGTGCTGCGCGAGGAGGTGTTCGCGCCGCTGGCGGCCGGCGGATCCCCCCTGCTGGCCACGCTGGACGCCTACCTGGCGCACGGCGGCGCGCTGGAACCGGCCGCGCGCAGCCTGTTCGTGCACCCCAACACCATGCGCTACCGGCTGCGCCGGGTCTCCGAGATCACCGGGCGGGACCCATGGGCGCCGCGGGACATGCTCGCGCTGAACCTGGCGCTCATCCTGGGGCGATTGGAGACCCCGGCAATCGGCCAGGCGACGGCCCCGCCGGCCGGGGCTGCGCCACCGCCGGAATCCCCGTCACCGCCGGAATCCCCGTCACCAACCGGATCCCCGTCACCAACCGGATCCAAGTCACCAACCGGATCTCCGTCACCGCCGGGATCTCCGTCACCGCCGGGATCTCCGTCACCGCCGGGATCCCCGTCACCGCCGGGATCCCTGCCACCCGACACGCCGGCATCCACCGTCGCACCGCGAAAAACTCGCACCTCACGGCGATCTTGAACGCGTTTGCCCAGGTGGCGGTTCCCAAGATCGCGATGAGATGCAAGTTCGGACCGTCGCAACATCGGGACCGTTGCACGCTCGGACCGTTGCAAGCTCGGACTTTGGGCCCGAAGTCCGCACCCGGCGCCAGCAACGTTGTGGTACCAGCGATGACGGAAATTCGGATGGTCCCACCGTAGGAGTTGGAGGAAACGCACAAGTCTTTCGGGATGACTTGGTGCCTGCCCACCCCGTCACCGACCCCCGAACCATGATTGGCTGAACAGGTGATCGCGCTGCTCGCGCCCGGTCAGGGCTCCCAGAAGCCGGGCATGCTCACCCCCTGGCTGGAGCTGCCGGGCCTCGCCGACACCGCCGCCCGGATGTCCGAGGCGGCCGACCTGGACCTGGTCCGGCTCGGCACCGAGGCGGGCGCCGAGGAGATCAAGGACACCGCCGTCACCCAGCCCCTGGTGGTGGCCAGCACGCTGCTGGTCGCCTCCACCATGACCCTGCCCGCCGGGGCCGCCACCGCCGGCCACTCGGTGGGCGAGCTGGCCGCCGCCGCGCTGGCCGGTGTCATCGACCCCGTCACCGCCGTGGGCCTGGCCGCCCGCCGGGGGCGCGCGATGGCCGCCTGCTGCGCCGCGACCCCCACCTCCATGTCGGCCGTGCTGGGGGGCGACACCGAGGCCGTGCTCGCCGCGTTGGCCGATCGCGGTCTGGTGGGCGCCAATGTCAACGGCGGCGGGCAGATCGTCGCCGCCGGACCGGTCGAGGTGTTGGCGGCACTCAAGGACGACCCGCCCGGCGGTGCCTCCCGGGTCATCCCGCTGCCCGTCGCCGGC
>JBIQML010000794.1:0-2128 GCA_044463405.1 Nakamurella lactea
CTGTCCGCGAGCAACTCGACGTTTGCCAGCAATACGGCCTCGACGGCCGGCGGCCGGCTCGGGCCCGTGCCCGCGTCGTCGCCGTCGTGCGGTGATCCGGCGGAACCGTCACCGCCGCCGCGAGGGCTGTCCGAGGCCACCGGCGCCGTCAGTTCGTCGGAATGGTGCCGTCGACGCCCTGCACGAACCAGTTCATCTGGTACTTGTCCTTGATCGACATCGTGGTGCCGTCGGGGATCTTGACCGTGCCGCTCTGGTCCTTCAGCGGTCCGGCGAACGGGTCGAAGCTGCCGTCGATCATCTCCTGCTTGCGCTTGTCCACCGCCGACTTCGCCTTGTCGGACATGGTCTTTCCATACGGCGCCATCTTCACGAAGCCGTCCTTCAGGCCTCCGTAGTAGAAGTGCGTGCGCCAGGTGCAGTCCATCGCCGCCTGCACCTCCTGGGTGTAGTAGTCACCCCAGTGGTAGGTGGTGGCGGTCAGGAAGTTCTCCGGGGCGAACTTCGTCTGGTCGGAGTCGTATCCGGTCCACGGCAGGTTGTTCGCCTTGGCGACCTGTCCGGTGGTGGGGCTGTCCTGCCCGTCGCCCAGCGCGTCCACGCCCGCGGACACCAGGCTCTGTGCCGCCTGCCGTTCCTTGGCCGGGTCGAACCAGGTGTTGGTCCACACCACCTTGACGGTGGCCCCGGGGTGCGCGTAGCGCGCGCCCATGGTGTAGGCGTTGATCTCCCTGATCACCTCGGGGATCGGGAACGGGGCGACGAACCCGATCTTGCCGGTCTTGGAGGCGTACCCGATGGCCATGCCCGCCAGGTAGTCCCCGTCCTCACCCGCGCCGTAGTACTGCGCGACGTTGGGCAGCATGGTGTCGCCGGTGGCCTGCTCGAACAGCACCGAGGGGTTCTTCTTGGCGGCGTCCAGCACCGCGGGCTGGAAGCCGTAGGAGGTGGCGAAGATCAGTTTCGCGCCCTGGCTGACCAGTTGCTGGATCACCTGCGAGGTCTGCGGCCCCTCCGGCACGTTCTCCTTGGTGATGGTCTGCAGCGACGAGCCGAAGTGGTCCGCCGCCGCCTTGCGTCCCTCGTCGTGCGCCTGGGTCCATCCCGCGTCGCTGGGCGATCCCACGTAGATCCAGGCCGCCTTCAGCGGGTTCGACTCCGAGTATTGACCCGGCTTGCAGTCGGTGGATGGCGGATCGAACGTCCCGGTGAAGCCGCCGACGTCGTCGGTGACGGGACCGGTTCCAGGAGCGGAGGCGCTTCCGGATGCCGACCCGGGTGCCGACCCGGAGGCTGATCCGCCGCTCGCCGAGCTGCTGGCCGACGACGCGGACCCGGCGGAGGAGCCGGACCCGGCGGCCGACGGTGAGGAGGCCGCGCTGCCCCCGGAACTGGCGGCACTTCCCCCGGAACTGCATCCGGACAGCGCGACGGCCATTGCCGCCGCGATGGCCAGTACCGCTTTGCCGGTTCCCCGCATTCGCGTCACCCGTTCCGTGGTGTCGATGGCGCCCTGGTTGTTCGTGCTGGCCGATGCCGCTGTGCGGATCTTCCCATCCGCGGCGGGCCGCGGCAATGCAGCGCGCCGGGCTACCCTGGCTGGTGTCTGATGTGCCTGATTCCACACGGGGAGGTTGGCGGTGACGACGGAGGTGGACCCGGCCGTGACGGCATCGACGGTCACCGTGACGGTGCGGTATTTTGCGGCCGCTCGGGCGGCGGCCGGGATCGACGAGGAGTCGGTGACGGTGCCGGCGCCGGCGGCGGTCGATGCGGTGGTTCGCGCGATCGCCGAGCGGCACGGGGACAAGCTCGAGCGGGTGCTCGCGCGATGCAGCTACCTGCTGAATGCCACAGCGGTGCGCGATCGGTCGGCGGTCGTGGGCGGCGGTGACGAGATCGACGTGCTACCGCCGTTCGCCGGAGGCTGAGCCGCGAGCCTTGGTGGCTCCCGGATCCGGGCGACGAGTCGGGACGCTGACACGGACGATCCGGGACGACGAGTCGGGACGCTCACACGGTGCCACAGGCGCCCGGATGGCGTCGGGATCGTGCCGGATGGTGTTCGATTCGTCCCGGCGCGGGTATCACCGGCGCCAGGTGCCGCCTCCTATGCTTCGTGGCAGTC
>JBIQML010000795.1:0-2119 GCA_044463405.1 Nakamurella lactea
CTGGACAGCCCGGACGCACCCGGTGGCGTCGAGCTGAGCGGCAAGGTCGACCGGGTGGAGAAGCTGCTGTCCGACCGGGAGTGACGCCGCGCTCGGGCGGTCCGCTGATACACGACGCCCCCGGCCGAAACGGCCGGGGGCGTCGGGAGTGTCCGGAGTATCCGGGGGATCCGCTCAGGGCACGATCAGCCCGGAGGTCTTGTCCCGGGCGGCGGTGAAGCGGGACGTCGCGTCGGCCCAGTTCACCACGTTCCACCAGGCCTTGATGTAGTCCGCCTTGACGTTGCGGTACTGCAGGTAGAAGGCGTGCTCCCACATGTCCAGCAGCACGATCGGGATCTGCGCCGCGGGCACGTTGCCCTGCTGGTCGAACAGCTGCATGATGTTCAGCCGCTGGCCCAGGGTGTCCCACACCAGCATCGCCCAGCCGGAGCCCTGCAGGCCCGCGGCGGCCGCCGCGAACTGCGCCCGGAACCCGTCGAACGAGCCGAAGTACTCGTCGACCGCGGCACCCAGTTCGCCGTCCGGCTTGTCCCCGCCGTCCGGGGACAGGTTCGGCCAGAAGATCGAGTGGTTCACGTGCCCGCCGAGGTTGAACGCGAGGTTCTTCTCCAGCAGGTTGACGGTGCCGTGCGACTCCTTCTCCCGGGCCTCGGCCATCTGCTCCAGCGCCGTGTTGGCGCCGGTGACGTAGGCCGCGTGATGCTTGTCGTGATGCAGCTGCATGATCTCGCCGGAGATGTGCGGCTCCAGGGCTGCATAGTCGTACGGCAGGTCCGGAAGGGTGTACTGCGCCATGGGATTCTCCCTCGCGTGACAGAGGTGGAGTGGATCTTGACGATCCCTGCTTCCGACCATATACCCGACGCACGATGTTGGTAGTCGGTGCTCCCGGACGCCGGGACCGTGGGCCGGCGACGCCGCCCGGACGCCGGGGGGACGCCGGACGGACGCCGCACGGATGCCGGCTCAGCCCCAGGACGGCAGCCAGGTCTCGGCGACCAGCCGGGCCGGGGTGATCGGCTCGCCCATCAGGATCGGCCACAGCCAGATGAAGTTGGCCACCACGATCCCTACGTACAGCGCGACCACGGCGACCGAGAGGTAGCGGCGTTCGATGCCGACGATGCCGCCGCCAGCATGCCGAGGCGCCCGCCGGGCCGGCGCCGTGGCCCCCTCTCGACCGGGCGCCGTGGCCCCCTCTCGACCGGGCGCCATGGCCGGATCACCGTCCGGCTGCCAGGCCGGTCCGCCGTCCGGTGCCCGGGCGGGATCCCCGTCCGGTGCCCTGGCGGCGCTGCGGCCAAGGATGTCGCCGAGCACCAGGGTGATTCCGATCACCAGGAACGGCGCGACCGGGGTCATGTAGAAGAAGTACATCTGCCGTTCCCAGATGGTCATCCAGGGCAGGTAGCCGGAGCCGTACGCCACCAGCACCGCGGCGTAGCGCCAGTCCAGCCGGGCGACCGCCCGCCACAGGGCCCAGCCGGCCACGAAGAACGCCAGGAACCACATGGCGGGCGTACCGACCACCAGGATCCGCTGCACGCAGTCGTCGTGCCCGGCGCCGCAGCCGGTGGTGCCCTGCCCGCCCGCCAGGTAGTACAGCACCGGGCGGGTGGACATCGGCCAGGCCAGCGGCTTGGACTCCCACGGATGTCGCTGGTCCGGATCGGTGGGGGTCAGGATGCCGGCGGTGGTCTGCAGCATCTGCATCGTCATGGTGATCAGTGACTTCAGCCCGGCCGGGATGATCCCGCCGGTGCCGGCGTCCTCGTGCCGTCCCCAGGCCGTCTCGCTGCCGAACCACGCCCAGTACGAGGCCAGGTAGGTCAGCACCGGCACGATCCCCAGGCTCCACACCGACGGGAAGAAGTCCCGCCGGAACATGGCGGTGACGGGATGCCGCAGCCCGTACTGCTTGCGGGCGGAGATGTCCCAGATCACCGACAGGATCGCGAACCCGACGATCCAGTACGCCCCGTTCCACTTGACCGCCGTGGCGCAGCCCAGCAGGAAGCCGCAGCCGAACCGCCACCACCGCGCGCCCAGCGGCACCCCGCCGGAGAATTCGTCCATCGACCCGTCCGCGACGGCGACCGCCAACCGGGTCCGCACT
>JBIQML010000796.1:0-2114 GCA_044463405.1 Nakamurella lactea
GAGGAGTTGTCGGCGGTGAACACCTTCGCCGCCCTGCGGGTGCCCGGGGTGATCGTCACCCCGGTCTCGGACGGTGTGGTCGCACGGCTGGTGCGTCACGACATCCACGTAGTGCAGGCGGACCGGGTGGTCGACGGTTCCCGCGGTGACGCTGTGGTCGGCGCCAACGACGTCGGCGGCCGCATGGCCACCGAGCACCTCATCCGTCGCGGGCACACCAGGATCGCGCTGGTCATCGACGAGGCCTCCTGGACGACCGGCGCCGGGCGGCTGGCCGGCTACCGGGAGGCGCACCGCGATGCCGGTCTCGAGGTGGACGAGGAGCTGATCGTCTTTTCCGGGTTCGACGTCGAGCAGGCCCGGTCCGTGATCGGCGCCCTGCTGGGTCGCCGCCCCGACATCACCGCGCTGCTGGCCGCCAACAACCTGCTCGCGCAGGCGGCCTACACCGAACTCGCCGAACGAAGGATCGGCATTCCCGATCGGGTCTCGCTGGTGGCCTACGACGACGTGCCGTGGATGTCCATGGTCCGGCCGCGGGTGACGGCGGTGGCCCAGCACGCGGACGAGATCGGGCGGCGCAGCGCCGAACTGATGATCAGCCGGTTGCAGGATGCGAACCGACGCACCGCCGTCAGCGTGCTGGTCAACCCGAGCCTGGTGGAGCGGGAGTCGGTCGCCGTCCCGGGCACGCCCCGGCGTCGGGGTCGCACGCCGCAGGGTCGGACGGGACAGCCGGGTGAAGGCTCCGTGCCGGAGGCGGCGCCGCGCCGTTCGGGTCGCTCCGCGTCGGGGTCCGGGGCGCGAAGCAGGGCCTCGGCGAACTGACGCGCGGGACGCGGTTTCGTCACGCGTCGATCCGGGTAGCCGCACGCAGGATGTGCGGTGGCAGGCACCCGCGTGCCACCCGGATTGCGTGCCGGCGCCGACGGAAGGGCGGACATCGAATTCCGGCAAAGCATTGACCTGTGGACATCGAGCCGTTAGATTCGCCCCCACAGTGTGGTAACGATTCCATGCCAGGCGGTCGACTCGGCCCGCGAGCGGGCACCATTGCGAGTCCCTGGCGACGGTGAGAGATGGGAGGAACGCCCGGATGCGCAACAAGCATGCGTTGTTCGCGGTCGCGGTGGCCGGTTCGCTGGTGCTGGCGGCCTGTGGCAGCAGCGGTGGCGGCGGTGGATCGGGCTCGGCCGCGAGCCCGTCGGGTAGCGGCTCCGGATCCGCCGCATCGTCCGCATCGAGCGGGAGCAGCGCCAGCAGCGCCTCCGGCTCGTCGAGCGCCGGCAGTGGCTCCAGCGGCTCGGCCGGGTCGAGCAGCTCGGCCAGCGGGAGCGCCAGCAGCGGAAGCGCCGCCAGTTCCGGCGGCTCGGCCAGTGCGCCCGCCAACCCGTTGCCGGACACCGGCAAGACGGTCGACGTGATGGGCTGGACCGCGGGCGACGAGGTCGCCACGTCCCGCATCGCGTACGTCAAGAAGCAGGACCCGAAGCTGAAGATCAAGGTCGACCAGAACGGCTTCGACCAGCAGAAGTTCGCCACCGCGATGGCCTCCGGAACCGTTCCGGCCGGCGTCAGCATGGACCGTCAACTGCTGGCCACCTACGCGGCGAAGGGCTTCCTGGAGCCGCTGGACGAGTGCATCTCGGCCGACGGCATCGACATGAGCCAGTACTACCCGGAGGCCGTCAAGGAGTCGACGTGGGACGGCCACGTGTACGGCATTCCTGAGTTCTACACGCCACGAGCGGTCTACATCAACAACACCGTGCTGAAGCAGGCCGGGCTGACCGAGGCGGACGTCGACACCTCCGACTGGAACAAGATCTCCGAGATCGCCAAGAAGATGTACAAGGAGTCGGGCGGCAAGCCGAGCACCATCGGCTTCGATCCGAAGATCCCCGAGTTCCTGCCCCTGTGGGTGATGGCCGACGGCGGAAACATCGTCGACGACCAGGGCAAGCCCACCCTCAACGACCCCAAGGTCGTCGAGGCGCTGAAGTGGACCGTCAGCGTCGTCAACGAGCAGGGTGGCTGGGCGAACTTCAAGTCCTTCCGGGACACCTGGGACTTCTTCGGCGCGGACAACGAGTTCGCCAAGAACCAGATCGGCG
>JBIQML010000797.1:0-2110 GCA_044463405.1 Nakamurella lactea
CGTCGACATCGTCAAGCGCTTCCCGGGAGTCGTTGCCAACGACGGGGTCTCGTTCGCGGCGGCCGCCGGTGAGGTGCACGCGCTGCTCGGCGAGAACGGTGCCGGCAAGAGCACCCTGTGCAGCATCCTGACCGGCATCTACCGGCCCGACGAGGGCCACCTGCGGGTGCACGGCCAGGATGTGCGGTTCCGCTCCCCGAAGGACGCGCACGCGGCCGGGATCGGCATGGTGCACCAGCATTTCCGGCTGGTGCCGTCCATGACGGTGGCCGAGAACGTGGTGCTCGGCGACCGCAGCGCCCCGTTCCGGTTCCGGCGCAGGGCGATCGAGGATCAGGTGGCCGAGGTGGCCGAGCGATACCGGATCGCCGTCAATCCCAAGGCGTCCGTCTGGCAGCTCTCGCTCGGCGAGCAGCAGCGGGTGGAAATCCTCAAGGCGCTGCATCGACGCGCCCGCATCCTGCTGCTGGACGAGCCCACGGCGGTGCTCACCGCGGGCGAGGTGGAGGCGCTGTTCGAGAGCGTGCGCCGGCTGGTACGTGACGGCGGCACCGTGGTGTTCGTCTCGCACAAGCTGCCCGAGGTGATGGCCATCGCCGACCGGGTGACGGTGCTGCGCCGCGGCCGCACGGTCGGCAGCGTCGCCGTCGCGGACACCTCGCCCCGTCGGCTCGCCTCGATGATGGTCGGCCGCGAGATCGACATGGCCGCCCGCGAACCGGAACCCGTCGACGAATCTGCGCCGGTGGTGCTGGAGCTCGACGGTGTGAGCGCCGCCGGCGATCGCGGACGGCCCGCGCTGAAGGACGTGTCGCTGCGGGTCCGGGCCGGCGAGATCCTGGGCGTGGCCGGGGTGGCCGGCAACGGGCAGAAGGAGCTCGCGGAGGTGGTGGCAGGCCTGCGGCCGCGCGCCGCCGGAACCGTCACGGTGGGCGGAACCGCGCTGCCCGGCGACCCGCGCTCGGCGATCCGGGCGGGCGTGGCGTTCGTCCCGGAGGATCGGATGGGCGTCGGCGTGGCCGGCACGCTGCCGATCGCGGACAACACGGTGCTCAAGACGCACCGCCGCCGGCCCTTTCGGACCGGACCGTTGCTGCGTCGCCGCCGGATCAGCAGCCACGCCCGCACCTTGATGGCGGACTTCGACATCCGCGCCCCAGGACCGAGAACCCTGGTTCGGCAGCTGTCCGGCGGCAACGTGCAGAAGGTGGTGCTGGCCCACGAGATGGACTCCGACCCGACCGTGCTGGTCGCCCAGTCGCCGACGCACGGGCTGGACGTCGGGGCGATCGACGCCGTGCGGCGCATCATGCTGGACGCGGCCGCCCGCGGCGTGGGCATCCTGCTGATCAGCGAGGACCTGGACGAAGTGCTGGACATGTCGGACCGGATCGCGGTGATGTACGAGGGCCGGGTGGTCGACGAGTTCCCCGCCGGTGCCGCGGATGTCGAGCGGATCGGCGAGCTGATGGCCGGCGGCGGTCGGTAATGCCGGTGGGGATCCGCGTCGAGCGGCGGCTGGGCAACCCGCGCTGGGTGCCGATCGTGGTGCCGGTGGTCGCGCTGATCGTCGCGGCGATCATCACGGCGCTGGTGCTGGCAGCGTCCGGGCACCAGCCGCTGCAGGTGTACCAGGAGATCTACCGCGCCGGGTTCACCGCCAACGGCGCGCTCAGCCGGACCTTCGTGTACGCGACACCGCTGCTGTTCACCGGGCTGGCCGCGGCGGTGGCGTTCCGGATGAAGGTGTGGAACATCGGCGGCGAGGGCCAGCTCTATGCCGGGGCGATCGGCGCCATGGCGGTGGGGTTGGCGCTGCATGCCCTGCCCGGCCCGCTGGTGATCGCCGCGATGGTCGTCGGTGGGGCGCTGGCCGGTGCGGTCTGGGCGGCGGTCCCCGGCTTGCTGCGGGCGTACCTGCGCACCAACGAGATCCTCACCTCGCTGATGCTCAACTACGTCGGCGGGCTGCTGCTGTACTACCTGATCTACGACTCGGCGTCGTACTGGCGGGACATGACCTCGGCGTCGGCGAAGGTGTTCCCCACCGGCAAGAGCATCGAGGCGTCCGCGTACTGGCCGCAGCTGACCTTCGGCAGCGCACTGGTGG
>JBIQML010000798.1:0-2106 GCA_044463405.1 Nakamurella lactea
ACATCGCCCGGGACGTAGGCCAGACGGCGGTGCAGCGTCACCGCGTCGCGCCAGGGGTCGCCGCCGAGCATCCGGGCGGTCCCGGCGTCGGCGCGCAGCAGGCCGAGAAGCACTCGGATGGTGGTGGACTTGCCGGCGCCGTTGGGGCCCAGGAAGCCGTGCACCTCGCCGGTGGCCACCGTCAGGTTCAGGTGGTCAAGGGCGGTGACCGTTCCGAATGCCTTGACGATGCCGGACATCTCGATCGCCGGGGGGTGGTTGGTGCTCATGGTGCCTCGTCTCCCTGCTGCCGGAAGGCGTCCAGGTAGTCGGTGGTGGTGAACAGGCCGTGGGTGTACAGCTCGACCGCCGAGCGGGCCACGGAGTTGATGACGACGGCGCTGCGCCGTTCCGGTGGGACGTCGGGCGCGACATAGCGGTCCAGCAGCTGCATGCCCAGGCTGATACACACCAGCAGCGCCGCGCGGGAGTGCTCGTCCTCGGCGGGCCGGACCTGCCCGGAGGCCACCGACACCCGCAGCCAGGACTCGGTCTCTTCGATCAGCCGGTCGAACAGCGCCTGGGCGAGCGGACCGCCGTCCAGCAGCGCCCGGGTGCCGTAGCGCACCACCGGGAGGTACTCGTCGGCCCGCGCCAGCTGGGCCATCGCGCTGGCCGGGCCCAGCTGCTCCAGCTCCGCGATCGACTCGGACAGCACCTGCTGCACGCGATCGTCGCAGGCGCGCCGCAGTCCCTCCTTGGACCCGAAGTGGTGGATCACCAGGCCGGGGGAGACCCCGGCCGCCCCGGCCACCTGCCGGACGGTGACGTGCGCGAACCCGTTGCTCCCGATCAATGCGATCGCGGCGTCACGGATCCGCGCCCGGGTGGTCAGGTCGTCGCCGGCCGGTATTGAACGCACGGGCAATATGCTAAACGATTGTTCAATGATCCGGCACTCGGCGACGAGACTCACGAAAAGTGCCCGCGAAACGCGGGCCGTGCCTCATCTGATTTTGCCCGCGAACCGGTGACGCTCCGCGGGCATGAGGGATGGACTGTCGATGGGTTCTCGTGCCGAGATCACGAAGAAGTACGCACGTGCGTACGCCTCGGCGTCGAAGGGCGCCAAGGGCCGGCTGCTGGACGAGGTGTGCGCGGTGACGGGCTGGTCGCGGGACAACGCGCGGCGACGGTTGACCGTGGCGGCCAGGCCGGGTCCGCGCCCGGTGACGACGCGGCGGCCCCGACCTGCGAAGTACTCGGCCGATGCGACCGCCGTGCTGACCCGGGTGTGGGCCGCCTCGGGCGGCATGTGCGGCAAGTACTTGGCGGTGGCCATGCGCACGCAGCTGCAGGCGTTGGAACGGCACGGTGAGCTGGTGGACGGACAGCGCGGCTACAGCCCGGCGGTGCGGGCCGAGCTGCTGGGCATGTCGGCGGCCAGCATCGACCGGTATTTGGCGCCGGCGCGAGCCGCGGCCACGCTGCGGGGCCTGTCGGCGACCCGCCCGTCGCCGCTGCTGCGTTCCTCGATCAAGATCCGCAAGGCCGGTGACGAGGTGGAGACCGAGCCCGGATTCTTCGAGGCCGACACGGTGGCCAACTGCGGCCCCACCCTCAAGGGCGAGTTCGTCCACACGGTGAACTTCACCGACGTGTTCATCGGGTGGGTGTTCACCCGGTCGGTGCGCAACAAGGCGAACGTGCACATCCTGTCCGCGCTGTCCGCCGCGGAGGACCACATCCCGTACGGAATCACGGGTTTGGACTTCGACAACGGCAGCGAGTTCATCAACCACGGCGTCGTCGGCTGGGCCGCGCAGCGGGAGATCTTCTTCACCCGGTCCCGCCCATACCGTCACAACGACCAGGCCACCATCGAGTCCAAGAACAACCACCTGGTACGCCGCTACGCGTTCTACTACCGCTACGACACGCCCGAGGAACTCACCGTCCTGAACCGGCTGTGGCCGCTGGTGGGCGACCGGTTGAACTTCTTCACCCCCACCAAGAAGCCCATCGGCTGGGGCACCGACCGGGCCGGCCGCCGCAAACGCATCTACGACACCCCCGCCACCCCGTTCGACCGGCTACTGGCCGCCGGCATCCTGTCGCCGGCCCAGC
>JBIQML010000799.1:0-2100 GCA_044463405.1 Nakamurella lactea
GCCACCAGTGACCCGATGTTCACCCGCGTCCATGACTGGTCCAGACACGTGGCGCCGGAGGCGCCGATCGTCCTCCTACACGGCAAGCGGCGCTTCAACAAGGAGTTCGAGAGCCTGCGGCAGCCGGAAGTGACAGGGCCGATCTATGACGACGAGCAAATGTATGGGGGGACCGGCGACCAGTACGGAATCGCGGGTCGTGAGCGTGGCTCGTCGGAAGTGGTGGATTGGTTCCTCAAGAACAAGCGCGGTCTGCTCTCACCCCTGGCGATCGGAACGATCGACAATCTCCTGCATGCCGGCACCAAGACCTCGCACGTGATGCTGCGGCACACCGGACTCGCCCAGAAAGTCGTCGTCCTCGATGAAGTGCATGCCGCCACCGTCTATATGGCGCAGTTCCTCAAGGAGTCGCTGCGGTGGCTCGGGTCGGCCGGTGTGCCGGTGATCGTGCTGACGGCGACACTTCCGCCGGCTCTGCGCCGTGAATTGGCTGCGGCCTATCTTGAGGGCATCGACGTGCCGTTAGGTGAGCTTCCCGAGGTTGGCTACCCGGCGGTGACGGCTGTCGGCTGCAGTGATGGCGAGGCATTCGTGATGACGGAGACCTGTCTGGCATGGCGTGCGCCGCAGGCGGTGTCGGTCCGGCTGCTGGTCGATGACGACACTCCGGCGGGCACTGTCCGTGACGACGAGGACGGGACCCTCGTCGCTGGCGTGCTACGCGTGCTCCTGGCCGATGGTGGTACGGCGCTCGTCATCCGCAATACCGTGGAGCGCGCTCAGCGCACCTTCGAGACTCTGCGGCGTGAGTTCGGCGATGACGTCGAACTCTTGCACGCGCGTCTGATGGTGGGTGAGCGTGCCGAGCGTACTGAGCGTGAATTGAACCGCTTGGGTGCCGGTGGCCCAGGCAGGCGGCTGCGGCACATCCTGGTGGCCACGCAAGTCGCGGAGCAGAGTTTCGATGTCGACGCCGATGTGTTGATCACGGACCTCGCTCCCATCGACCTGCTGCTCCAGCGTGTCGGGCGCGTTCATCGGCATGAGCGCGGGCCGCGTCCACGCCCGGTCGCGCAGCCTGCCGTCTACGTCACGGGTTTCTCGTATGACGGCTCGCACGGCGAGGCCGCGCCCGACTTTCCCG
The DNA here is from genome assembly GCA_044463405.1 of Nakamurella lactea. GTDB lineage: Bacteria > Actinomycetota > Actinomycetes > Mycobacteriales > Nakamurellaceae > Nakamurella > Nakamurella lactea_B. The sequence continues at coordinate 1,148 of JBIQML010000799.1, forward strand.
GTGGAGCGCAGGCGATCTATGGACTGTTCGCGCTGCTGCGCTCGGCGGAATTTGTTCTTGAGGCGGCGGAGGGATCCGGGTGGGTGATTCCGGACGATATTCCTCGTCTGGTCGCGGCCGGGTACGGCGACGAGTCCACTGGCGCGGAGCGTCGTTGGCCGGACGCATCCGAAGCGGCACGAGCGGAGCATGCGGAGCGGATCGACAAGGCTGAGCACGATGCCGAGACGTTCCTCTTGAAACCGGGGGGCGGGCCGCTGCCGTCGAACCTGGCGGGGCTCAACTCTGGTGCCGCCCATGCTTCACGCGACGAGCAGTTGGACGCCGTGGTCCGCGATGGCGAGCGGTCCGTAGAGGTGATGTTGATCCGTCGTGGATCTGGCGGGCAGGAGCTGACGCTATCCGGGCTGCGGATCTCGGATGGCGGCGCAATGGTCGCTGACGCTGCCGTGCTTGAGGAGGCATTCGCCTCGATCGTGCGATTGCCTGCGGGGGCCACCAAGGGGCGCAGTCTGGACGACATCCCGGCTGCTCTGCCTATTCCGGATGCGTGGCGCGGCCATGAATTCTTGCGCTTCCTGAACCCGCTGGTTCTCGACGACGACATGGAAGGCGAGGTCCTGGGTCGTCGCTTCCGATACGAACAGCGTCTCGGTCTGGTGGACCTGGGGCGCTGGTCGACAACCCCCGCGAGCGCGGGGCCGACGGATCCCATGGCGTGACATGTGCAGGAAACCACGGGTGACCCCCGGAAGTGACCGGGGACCACGTAATTGTGCGGGGAGTTCTTGACAAAGTCACATCTGTTGATGAAATTGCATACATGAGGCGTACATGGGCTGGTAACCAGTTAGGAACGTGATGATCGTTTTCAACGTGATGCGTGAGCCGGTGATCTCGGCCGTTGGACCTGCCGGTCCGGAGGAGGTTGGCTTGGCCGAGGCCATGCTGCG
>JBIQML010000800.1:0-2097 GCA_044463405.1 Nakamurella lactea
GCCCTCCGGCACCGCGTCGGCGTGCCCGGTGGAGCAGTCGTCCAGCACCACCACGCGGTGGCCCTCGGCCAGCAGCAGCCGCGTCACCACCGAGCCGATGTATCCGGCCCCGCCGGCGACCAGGACCTGCAGGGGAGCCGCGTCGCCGTCGCTCGGTGTCGATGGTTCGCTCGTCGCTTCGTTCCTCGGCCCTGCGATTTCGTCGCGACTGGCCTGTCTCACTTCGCCGTCGCTCACGTCACCTCCCGGAGTCGTCGCGCCGCCGCCTCCGGTGAGATGTCGTTGATGAAGGCGCCCATCGCGGACTCCGATCCTGCCAGATACTTGATCTTCCCGGGGGCGCGGCGGATCGAGAACAGGCGCAGGTGCAGCCAGAAGTCGTCGCGCCCCTCCCGGACCGGCGCCTGGTGCCAGGCCGTGATCGAGGGCAGCGTGTCGTCGAACACGCTTTCCATCCGTCGCAGCACGTCCCGGTAGATGGGCACGAACGCGTCCCGCTGATCGTCGTCCAGGGCCGGCAGATCCGCCGCCCGGCGCCGCGGGTACAGGTGCACCTCCAGCGGCCAGCGCGCGGCGAACGGTACGAACGCGAGCCAGTGCTCGTTGCCCGTCACCACCCGGGGCCCCGACTGCTCCCGTGCCAGCATGTCGCCGAACAGGTTGCTGCCGTGCGCGTTGCGGTACCGCTGCGATTCCTCGATCATGTGCGCGGTGACGGGCGTGACGAACGGGTACCCGTAGATCTGGCCATGCGGGTGATCGAGGGTGACGCCGATCTCCTGCCCGCGATTCTCGAAGCAGAACACCTGGGCCACACCGGGATGCTGGGACAGCGCGCGGGTCCGGTCGGTCCACACCTCCAGCACCGTGCGGATCCGATCCGGCGGCAGCATGGACATGGTCGCGCCGTGGTCGGAGGTGAAACACACCACCTCGCAGCGGCCGTTGCCCGGCTGCGGCTCCACCGGGCGACCGACACGGGCCGACGGTCCGCTGCCGCTGAAGGAGGGGAAGCGGTTCTCGAAGACCACCACGTCGTAGGCCGGTGACGGGATCTCGGTCAGGTGCTCCGGGGTGGACGGACACAGCGGGCACGCGTTGGCCGGTGGTCGGTAGGTCCTGGCCTGGCGGTGGCCGGCGATGGCGACCCACTCGCCGAGCAGCTCGTCGTAACGGGTCTCCGAGCGGTGGTGCACGGCCGGCAGATCCCGGCTGTCGTGCAGGATCCGTGCGGCGTCCGGGCTCTCGTCGAAGTAGATCAACTCGCGGCCGTCGGCGAGGGTGGTGACGGTCTTGTACAAGCGGTGTCCGGTCGCGGTCGGCCCTGTGCTGCCGGTCATGCCTGCCGTGCCTGCCCGGCACCGTCCTCGTCGGCGAGCACCAGCTGGCCGACCGTGTCGCGTGCGTTCGCCTGCGCCGCGCGGTCCAGGCCGCCGTCGGTCACCAGCACATCGACGTCACGCAGGTCGGCGAACGATGACAGGCCGACCACACCCCACTTGGTGTGGTCGGCCACCACCACCACCTTGTGCGCGGAATGGATGAACTGCCGGTTCGTCTCGGACTCGGCGAGATTCGGCGTGGTCAGCCCGGCGTCAGGATCCATCCCGTGGCACCCGATGAACAGCATGTCGACGTGCAACGAGCGGATCGCGCGTTCGGCCACCGGCCCGACCAGCGCGTCCGACGGGGTGCGCACGCCGCCGGTGAGCACCACCGTGCGCCGCCCCGACTTCTCGGAACTGAGCATGTCCGCGATCCGCATCGAGTTGGTGACGATGGTCAGGTCGGGCACGGTGAGCAGGTGCTGGGCCAGCGACCAGGTGGTGGTTCCGGCCGACAGTGCGATGGCGCTGCCCGGGGCTGCGAGCGTGGCGGCCACCTCCGCGATGGCGGCCTTCTCCGGGAGTTCGCGCGACGACTTGACCTCGAAGCTGGGCTCGTCGCTGGTCGGGTTGTCCCGCAGGGTCGCCCCGCCGTGCACCTTTTCCACCAGGCCCTGACGTGCCAGCACATCCAGATCGCGCCGGACCGTCATGTCCGAGACCCTGAGCATGGCGGTGAGATCGTGCACCCGCACGGCCCCGTCGCTGCGCA
>JBIQML010000801.1:0-2096 GCA_044463405.1 Nakamurella lactea
TGATCGACTACGTGCGCTCACCGGTGACGCACGCCGGCGGGATCACCGCGCTGCGCCGGATCTTCGACTACGCCGCCGTCTACCAGATCAGATCCGGCGCGCACGGACCGACCGACGTCTCGCCCGTCGGCCTCGCCGCCGCCATCCACCTGGGCATCGCCATCCCCAACTTCGGCATCCAGGAGTACATGGGCCACAGCGAGCTGACCCACCAGGTGTTCCACACCGGATATCGCTTCGCGGACGGCATGCTCGCACCCGGCGACGAGCCGGGGCTGGGCGTGGATTACGACGACCAGGCGGCCGAGGCGTATCCCTACGAGGCCGCGTACCTGCCGGTGAACCGCCTGCTGGACGGCTCGATGCACGACTGGTGACCCGCGGCGATCGATCGCGCCCAGGGCGGGCTCAGCACACAGTTTCGACACTGCCGCTGTATCAGGCGCGGCTTCCGGGGTTGCCACGCTGGCCAACGGTCACATCCTGGCCGGGTGCGCCTCCGGAGAGGCCGGCACGGCCGTCGCCGCGTCGGACATCGCGAGCTCCGTGACCACGCCGTCGTCATCGTCGGCAGCGTCGTCGGCGGTGACGCAGCCCTCGGCGTCGGCGGTGACGCAGCCCTCGGCGTCGGCCCCATCCCCGGCCGGGTCGTCGTCCGCATCGACGCCATCGTCGGCCGCCGGCAGCACCGCCACGAAGCTCGCCGCCATCCCCACGCCCGCGTTCGTCGGTGGCAGGAAGCTGGCCACCGGCACGCACACCTGGTTCTCCGACCTCTGCCAGGTCTACGGCGAGGACGCGACGACCGTCGAGCACGGCGACGACGACAGCCCGAGCGATTTGAAGGCCGCCATCGACACGGTGGAGTCGCACGCGGCCGCGGCCAACACCACGCTGTCCGGCACCGTCGGCACGATCGATCCGGCGGTCGCCAACGCGATGCTCGCGCTTCCCGCCTGCGCCACCTTCGCGGCCAGCGTCGGCCGCTGACCCGGCGCCCTATCCCCGCGCCGGGCCGGGGCGCGGGGATCGCACGCGTGCCGGATCGACGCTTCGGGTAGCTGGCAGGTGTCGGCGATCGCCGGCGCGGCGACCCGCCGCCGGCGGGGTGCGCGCCGGCAAGGAGGTGCGATGGCGCACGGCATGCTCACCGGACTGCGAGACCTGGCCCACCGGGAGGCCGAGGCCTATCGGCACGGCGAACCCCGGCCGCTGGCCGGGCATGCCGCGCTACTGGGTGTGTACGCGGCCGGCAGCGCGGCAGCCGCCGCCGGGGTGGCGCTGGCCCGACGGCCGTTACCGGAACGGGTGCCGGTCGCCGACCTGATCCCGATGGCGCTCACCACGCACAAGCTGGCGCGGCTGCTCGCCAAGGACCCCGTCACCGCCCCCCTGCGGGCACCGTTCACCACCTTCCACGGCGCCAGCGCCCCCGGCGAACTGCACGAGGAGGTGCGCGGCGAGGGCTGGCGGCACGCGGTCGGCGAGCTGATCACCTGCCCGATGTGCCTGGCGCAATGGGTCGCCACGGCGCTGACCTTCGGCCTGCTGGCCGCGCCCAGAACCACCCGCCTGGTGATGGCCACCTTCACCGCCGTCGCGGGGTCGGACTTCCTGCAGCACGTCTACGCCTGGCTCCAGCAGGAGGCCTGACGGACCGAACCGCTCGGCGCGACCCGGTCAGTCGGTGCCGAGGTCGAACGCCGCGTCGTTGAGCAGCTTGTCCTCGGCCGGCTCCGCGTCGGACGCGCCGAGCTGGGCGATCTGCTCCGACCGGCCGGCCTCCAGGGTCCCCACCAGCGACGCCGTGGCGTCCAGCTGCCCGAGACCCGCGTAGAGCTCGAGCTTCTCGCGCGAATCGGCGATGTCCAGGTTGCGCATCGTCAGCTGGCCGATCCGATCGGTCGGGCCGAACGCCGCGTCCTCGGTGCGCTCCATCGACAGCTTGTCCGGGTGGTAGGACAGGTGCGGTCCGCTGGTCTCCAGGATGGAGTAATCCTGCCCGCGGCGCAGCCGCAGCGTCACGGACCCCGTGACCGCATTGCCGACCCAGCGCTGCAGCGACTCGCGCAGCATCAGCGACTGCGGATCCAGCC
>JBIQML010000802.1:0-2095 GCA_044463405.1 Nakamurella lactea
GGTCGATCTTCATCAGGAAGTCGAAGACGTCGCCGCCCTCGCCGCAGCCGAAGCAGTGGTAGTAGCCACGGGCCACGGACACGTTGAAGGACGGCGTCTTCTCGTCGTGGAACGGGCACAATCCCTTGAGGTTTCCGGATCCGGCGCGCTTGAGGGCCACGTACTCGCCGATGACGGAGTCGATGCGGGAGGCCTCCCTGACCCGCTCCCGGTCCGCCTCGGAGATTCGACCCGCCACGAGAGCGAGTCTAGGTGGCCGTGGGAGCGACCGGTCCGGCCATCCACATCGGACGGCGGCGACCGCGCCCCATCCGGCGGTGATGGGCCTGGCGGTCCGTCACTCGCCCGGTTCGGCGGCAGCCGCGCCGACCAGGTCCCGGGGCAGCGGGCGGCGCGGCTCGCGCACCCCGGCCAGGCCACCGCCGTCGTCCGGCCCGCGGCCGCCGGCTCCGGCCGCCACCCGACGCCGCCGCAGCAGCAGGAACAGACCGCCCGTGATCACGGTGGCCAGCACCACCAGCACCGTCCGGACGGGTCCCCTGCGTCTGCGCTCCATGCCGATGAGCCTGCCGCCGGGGTCACGCCCGCGCCAGGGCTTTCACGCAGGGTGAACGCGCCGCCGTCAGAACGGCAGGTTCGCGGGTCGAAAGCCGGATCCGGGCCCCTGGATCAGGCGGGAATCCGGCAATGGACCCGCGAACTTCAGCGGATCCCGCACAGCCGGCGGTGACGGTTCGTCGCCTGGGCGTCGGTCAGCAGGGAGACCTGGTCCAGCACCACGCGCAGCCGGGCGGCATCGTCACCGGCCCCGGCGTACAGGTCGGCGAACACCGGATCCAGCGCCTCGGCGCCGCGGTCGGCCAGCACCGTGACCAGTTCGGCGAGCAGCACCTGTTGCCGCTCCTGCAGCGCCCGGTGGTCCGGATCGCGCATCACGTAGTGGAAGGCGATCGCCTTGAGCACCGCCACCTCGGCGGACAGCAGCCGGGGCACCTCCAGCTCCCCGGCGTAGCGGCTCAGCGCGCCGTCGCCGCAGCGCTTCCGGGTGGCGGCGACGGCCCCGGTGGCGAACCGGCCGGTGAGCTCGCTGGTGAGCTGCTTGAACGCGGAGTTCGCCGCCATGCCGGGAGGCAGCCCGATCCCGGCCGCCACCGCTGGCAGCCGGAGCAGGTCGGCCAGGATGCCGGCCAGGTCCTCGGGGGACTCGTTGGAGTAGGTCGACGCCGCGGCGGTGGCGACCACCAGCCGCTCCTGAGGATCGCGGGCCAGCCGCACCAGGTCGATGCGCCCGGCGGACACCCCGTCCTCCACGTCGTGCACGGAGTAGGCCACGTCGTCGGCCCAGTCCATCACCTGGGCCTCCAGGCAGCGGGCGTCCGGGCGGGGTACGCCGGCCCGGAGCCACTCGAAGATCTCCATGTCGTCCGCGTACACCCCGAACTTGCCGCCGCCCGCCGGGCGCCGCCACGGGTACTTGATCACCGCGTCCAGCGAGGCCCTGGTCAGGTTCAGCCCGTCCTGCTCGCCGCCGGGCCCGATCACCTTGGGTTCCAGCCTGGTCAGCAGCCGCAGGTTCTGCGCGTTCGCCTCGAAGCCGCCTGCGGCGTCGCCGATCCGGTTCAGCGCGGACTCGCCGTTGTGGCCGAACGGGGGGTGCCCGATGTCGTGCGCCAGGCCGGCCAGATCGACCAGGTCGGGGTCGCAGCCGAGCTGCTCGCCGATCTCCCGGGCGATCTGCGCCACCTCCAGCGAGTGCGTCAGCCGGGTGCGCGGCACGGCGTCCTCGCCGGGCGCGACCACCTGGGTCTTGCCGGCCAGCCGGCGGAACGAGCCGGAGTGCAGCACCCGGGCGCGGTCCCGGGAGAACTCGGTGCGGCCGCCGGCGTGCGCGGCCATCGGCAGCGCCGCGGATTTGGCGGGCTCGTGCACCCGGCGCTGCAGGTCCTCGTCGGTGTACACGCCGCGGCGGGGCCGGTCGGCGTACTGCACCGGCACGAACATCGGCTCGGTCATACCGCCGCCAGGGGCGCCGCCAGGGGCGCCGACGCGAGCGCCGACACGGGCGCCGACGCGGGGACTGTCACCGGGGCCGTCA
>JBIQML010000803.1:0-2095 GCA_044463405.1 Nakamurella lactea
TCCGGGCACAGCCCCTGGCGCAGGCTCACCGTGCTGATGGCGTAGACGATCTGGCCGAATTCCCCGGCGGCGGTGCCGATCACCACGAGCCCGACCAGGGCTCCCGGTTGGGCGAGGAGGCTCAGCAACCCGATAGGACCGGTGACGGCCATCGAGAGCCAGATGATGCGCGCGGACCCGACGCGCCGGGCCAGCCGGGGGGCGAGCGTCGCCGAGGCGTTGATCAATCCCTTCTGCACCGGGCCGGCGTGCAGGGAGAGGACCGCGAGCAGCGGGATCGCCACGGCGCTGAGCTGGGCGCCGAACTGGCTGGTGGTCTGGCCGGCCAGGAGCAGGCGGAAATCGCGGTGGTGCAGCGGGGAACGTTCGGACACGGACTGCCTCCGGATGGTGGGCGGGCAACAGGCCCACCCGCCAATCGACGAAGGCGTCTCTCGGGGGAGATACACCCTAGCAGCCCACCGACGCCGGCTCCCGGCCGGCGGTCCGCTACAGCACGCCCGCCCCCGGTATCACTTCGAACACCAGCTGCGTCTCGGTGTGCGACACCGCCGGCTGCGCGGTCAGGTTCTCCAGGATGAAGGAGCGCAACTCGGCCGGGCTGGACACCGCGACGTGCAGCAGGTAGTCGTCACCGCCGGCCACGTGGAACGCCGTCAGCACCCCCGGGATCCGGGCCAGGGTCGCGTGGAAGCTCATCACCTGGTCCGGGGTGTGGCTGGCCAGCCGGATCTTGATCACCGCCTGGATGGGGAGGCCGAGCGCCGCCGGGTCGACGTGCGCGTGGATTCCGGTGATCACTCCGGCGTCCCGCAACGCACGCACCCGGCCCAGGCAGGTGGACTCGGCGATGCCCACCCTGGCGGCGAGGGCCGCATTGCTGATCCGGCCGTCGGCCGCGAGTTCGGCCAGCAGCGCCCGGTCGATCGCGTCCAGCCCAGCGCCGCCCTGCGGAATCTTCGATGGCATCACCGTCACCTCCACTATCGATGCATTATCCGCGGAGCCTATGCGAAGGTCGTCGAAGGTCCTACGGCAAGGCGGTTGGATCCTGGCGGGATCTGCCATCATTGGCGGTATGACGGGTCCCGAGATGAGCCTCGATTCGCTGGCCGTGCACGCCGGCCGGGACGACCTGGCCGCGCTGGGCGTGCACTCCCCGCCGATCGATTTGTCCTCGACCAATCCGCTGCCGGACATCGAGGCCGGCGGGCTGTCCTACGAGGCGATGGCGGCCGGCGGGCATCCGACTCCGCGGGGCGGCAACGTCTACGCCCGGCTGTGGAACCCGACGGTGGCCCGGTTCGAGGCGGGGCTGGCCGCGTTGGAGGGCACCGACGAGGCGGTGGCGTTCGCCTCCGGCATGGCGGCGGTGACGGCGGTCGTGCTGGCCGCCACCACCGAGACCGGCGGCCGGCACGTGGTGGCGGTCCGCCCGCTGTACGGGGGGACCGACCATCTGCTCGGCTCGGGCCTGCTCGGGGTGGACGTCACCTACTGCTCGGCCGCGGAGGTGGCCGGTGCCATCCGCGACGACACCTGCCTGGTGGTGGTCGAGACCCCGGCGAACCCGACCCTCGAGTTGGTGGACCTGGCGGCGGTGACGGGTGTCGCCGGCGGGCGCCCGGTCCTGGTGGACAACACCTTCGCCACCCCGGTGCTGCAGAACCCGGCGGCGTTCGGCGCCGATCTGGTGCTGCACTCGGCGACCAAGTACCTGGGCGGACACGGTGACGTGGTCGGCGGGGTGGTGGCGACCTCGCGGCGGTGGGCGGACGCGCTGCGCCGGGTCCGGGCGATCACCGGCGGGATGCTGCACCCGCTGGCCGGCTACCTGCTGCACCGGGGGCTGGCCACCCTGCCGGTCCGGGTGCGGGCTCAGCAGGTGACGGCGCAGCGGCTGGCCAGCTGGCTCGCCACGGTCCCGGAGGTCAGCCGGGTGTTCTACCCCGGGCTGCCGGGCTGCGATCCCGGCGGGTTGGTGGGGCGGCAGATGCGCGGACCGGGTGCGATGGTCTCGATCGAGCTGGCGGGCGGGTTCGCGGCCGCCGCGCTGCTGACCAGCCGGGTTCGGATGTTCACGCACGCGGTGTCG
>JBIQML010000804.1:0-2094 GCA_044463405.1 Nakamurella lactea
GCCGGGTGCTGCGGCCGGCGGCTGTGGAGCGGCGCGGCCGCTGCTCGGCCGCGGCGGCGGCGCGCCTGGTGGTCCGCCCGCGACGCGGCGGGGCGGTGCGGACGCTCACCGGCCGGCCCGGCCCGCGGGGGCGGGGGATCCGACCAACCGGCTCTTGCCGTTCTTGTCGACGATCAGGATCGCGGCGTCGCCAGCCGGCACCAGTCCGAGCTTGCGAGCCTCGGCGGCGATCTTCGGGGTGGCATTCTGCGCGGCGATGCTGCGGTTGAGTGCCTCGATCTCCAGCCGCAACTGCGCCGCGGCCTGCTGGGCCTGCTCGGTGCGAATGCCCGACTCGTCGGTCTTGGTGTTCAGGTACAGCACCCCGCCGACGCCACCGCCGAGCACGATGATCAGCGCCACCACGAACGGCACCCGCAGCAGCGCCGACCGCACCGGGCGGCCGGCGCCCGAGACGCGGGCGGTGCTGATCCGGGCCTGGCGGCGGTCACGGCGGCGCAGCGCCCGCTGCGCCGCGCGGGATCCCGGTCGGGTCGAGGGTTCGGCGGTGACGCGGTTCATGGTGCTGGTCCTCACCGGGCCTCCCGTCCGGTCGTGCGGGTCACTGGGTGCTCACTTCTCTTCGCGCAAGCGCTCATCGGTGCTCACTTCTCTTCGCGCCAGCGCTCATCGGTGCCCATTCCTCTTCGCGCAAGCGCTCATCGGTGCTCGCTTCTCTTCGCGCAAGCGCTCATCGGTGCCCATTCCTCTTCGCGCAAGCGCTCATCGGTGCTCACTTCTCTTCGCGCAAGCACTCATCGGTGCTCCCGGATCCGTTCGGCGGCGCGCAGTCGGGCGGAGGCGGCGCGCGGATTGTCGGTGGTCTCCTGCTGCCCGGGTCGCTCCGCACCGCGGGTGAGCCACCGGAAGGTCGGTTCGTGGCCCGGCAGCTCCATCGGCAGGTCGGCGGGCGTGTCCGAGACCGTCAGTGGCGCGATGGCCCGCTTGACGATCCGGTCCTCCAGCGACTGGTAGGCCAGCACCGCGATACGGCCGCCGGCCCTCAGCACCGCCAGCGCCGCCGGCATCGCCCGGCGCAGCGCGCCGAGCTCGTCGTTGACCTCGATGCGCAGCGCCTGGAAGGTGCGCTTGGCGGGATGGCCGCCGGCCCGGCGGGCCGCCGCCGGCACGGCGTCGCGAACGATCTCCACCAGCTCGGCGCTGGATCGCAGCGGCTCGCGCCGGCGACGGGCCAGTACGGCGCGGGCGATCCGGCCGGCGAACCGCTCCTCCCCGTACTCCCGCAGGATCCGGGCCAGCTCGCCCTCGGAGTAGGTGTTCAGCACGTCCGCCGCGGTGGGACCGACGGTGGGATCCATCCGCATGTCCAGCGGCGCGTCGCTGGCGTAGGCGAAGCCGCGTTCGGCGCGGTCCAATTGCATCGAGGAGACGCCGAGGTCGAACAGCACGGCGTCGACCGGGCCGCCGGCCAGACGCTCGACGACCGCGCCGATGCTGTCGTACACCGCGTGCACCGGCTCCAGCCGGTCCCGCAGGCCGGCCGCGGCCATCCGGTCGCCGGCCTGCTCCAGCGCCGCGGGATCGCGATCGATGCCGATCACCCGCAACGTGGGGTGGGCCCGCAGCAGGGCCAGCGTGTGCCCGCCGAGTCCGAGGGTGGCGTCCACCAGCACGGGGGCGTCACCGGACAGGGCGGGCGCGAGCAGTTCACCGACCCGATCGGCCAGCACCGGCAGGTGCCGGTCGCCGCCGGGCAGCTCGTCACCGCCACCGCGCCCGGGCAGCTCGTCACCGCCACCGCGCCCGGGCACCTCGTCACCGCCGCCCTGCCCACGGGTCCCCACCCGCTGCGGACCTGGCGCGGGGGAAGTCGCGTCAGGGCCGCCGCGGGTGCAGGCCGGCAGGCAGGGGGCGGTCATGATTCGCTCCGTCCGGTCGCGTCGCCGGCCATGGCCGGTTCCGCGGTGCCCGACCGCTCGCGCTGGGAGGGGTCGACGTAGCCGGGCTCCTGCACGGCCATGTAGCTGTTCCAGCGGTCCGCGCTCCAGATCTCCATCCGGCGGCCCTGGCCGGTCAGCACCACGTCCCGGTCGA
>JBIQML010000805.1:0-2090 GCA_044463405.1 Nakamurella lactea
CGGCAGGTCCGCACCCCTGCCTGCCCACTTCACCACCCTGGGGGTGTGGTCACCACACCCCTACGGAGGTTAAGTTGGCCCGCATGGACACCGGTGCGGCGCCGATCACGGTCGCGTTGATCGACGACTACGACGTCGTCCTCGCAGGGCTGGCGGGCATGCTGGCGCCCTACCGGAACCAGGTGCAGATCCTGGAGATCGACGCCAACAAGCCGCTGGCCACCCGGGTCGACATCGCCCTGTACGACTCGTTCGCGCAGACCGACACCGTGCAGGACATCTCCACCCTGGTGCAGAACCCGCTGGCCGGCCATGTGGTCATCTACACCTGGAACTTCCACCCGCACGTGATCGAGCAGGCCCGCAGTCAGGGCGCCGACGGGTACCTGTCCAAGACCCTGCCGGCCCGCGACCTGGTCGATGCCCTACGGGCGATCCACGCCGGCCAGGTGGTGATCAGCGATCCACCTCCTCGGGGGCGCACCGGTCAGGCCCGGGACTGGCCCGGACGGCACGAGGGGCTGTCCGACCGGGAGGCCGAGATCCTGGCGCTGATCACCCAGGGCAAGAGCAACGACGACATCGCGGCCGCGACCTTCCTGAGCCCCAACACGATCAAGTCGTACATCAGGTCCACCTACCGCAAGATCGGCGTGTCCAGCCGGACTCAGGCGGTGCTGTGGGGCGTGGCACACGGGTTCCGGCCCGACCACCACCGCATCGATCTGTGGCGGGCATCCCCCAACCGGTGACGGGCCGCCGTCGCGTGCCGGCCCGCCACTACAGTCGATCGACGTGACGGATTCCCAGGCGCCGGCCTCCCCGGCGCCCGCAGGCGATGCCGACTCGATGATCCGGGTGCGGGGTGCGCGGCTGCACAACCTTCGCGGCGTGGACGTCGACATCCCCCGCAACCGGGTGGTGGCCTTCACCGGGATCTCCGGTTCGGGCAAGTCCTCCCTGGCGTTCGGCACCATCCACGGCGAGGCGCAACGCCGCTACTTCGACACCGTCGCCCCCTACGCCCGACGCCTCATCCATCTGGCGGGCGACCCGAAGGTCCGGCTGATCGAGGGCCTGCCGCCCGCGGTGTCACTGGAGCAACGGCCGGGGATCGCCAGCACCCGCTCCAGCGTCGGAACGATCACCACGACGTCGAACACGTTGCGCATGCTGTATTCCCGCTGCGGGAACTACCCGCCCGGCACGCCCCGCATGGACTCCGACCACTTCTCCACCAATACCGCGCAGGGCGCCTGCCCGACGTGTTCCGGCCTCGGTGTGGTGCACGAGCCGACAGAGTCCTCCATGGTGCCGGACCCCGGCCTGAGCATCGCCGACGGCGCCATCTCCGCCTACCCGGGTGCGTGGCAGGGCAAGAACTACCGCGACATCCTCGGCGTGCTGGGCTACGACATCCACCGCCCGTGGCGGGATCTCCCGCAGGCAGAACGGGATTGGATCCTGTTCACCAACGAGGAGCCCGTCGTCACCGTGCACGCGGTCCGGGAGGTCGGCCGGATCCAGCGCCCGTACCAGGGCAAGTACGCCTCGGCCGCCCGCTACCTGCGCAAGACCCTCGCCGAGACATCGTCACCCTCGCTGCGCGCCGCGGCCCTGAGGCACGTCGAGACCCGCGCGTGCCCGACCTGCCACGGTCGCCGCTTCAACCCGCAGTCGCTGACCATCACCTGGCACGACCTGGCGATCGACGAGATCCTCACCCTGCCCTGCCAGGATCTGGTCTGCCTCACCCGCGACCGCCGCGACGCGCGGGCCGGACAGACCGGCCGGGACGCCACGGAGGAGGCCGAGTTGATGCTGACCGGCGAGCTCACCGACCGGCTCGACTCCGTCGTCGAGTTGGGGCTCGGCCACCTCGCCCTCGGCCGGTCCACCACGACGCTGTCCGGTGGCGAGCTGCAACGGCTGCGGCTGGCCACCCTGCTGCGCTCAGGTCTGTTCGGCGTCGTCTACGTGCTGGACGAACCCACCGCCGGGTTACACCCCAAGGACCGAGAACCGTTGCTGCGGTTGTTGCGTCGCCTCGTCGACGGCGGCAACTCCGTCCTGGTCGTCGAGCACGACAT
>JBIQML010000806.1:0-2085 GCA_044463405.1 Nakamurella lactea
GGCCGGTTCAGCTTCGACGGCGGGCGGTGTGCGGCCGAGCACCTGCTGGCCGCGGGCGCGCCGTTCGACGCGGTGTTCGCGCACAACGACCTGTCCGCCGCCGGTGCCATCCAGGCGCTGCGCAGGGCGGGGGTGCACGTCCCGGATGACGTCGCGGTCGTCGGCTTCGACGACATTCCGCTGGCCCAGCACACCGACCCACCGCTGACCACCATCCGCCAGCCGTTGCTGGAGATGGGCGCCGCCGCCGCGCGAATGCTGGTGTCCGCCATGGCGGACGGGTCGCCCGATTCCGAACTGCTACCCACCTCGCTGGTCGTCCGGGCGTCCACCACGGACGCCCGCCGAGCGGTCGGGACGGGGTGAGACATGCACGTCTTCCTGCGCAGGCTCGGCTTCTACCTGGTGGCCGCGGTGGCCGCCGTCACGCTGGACTTCTTCATCCCGCGACTCGTTCCCGGCGACCCGGTGCTCACCGCGCTGGCACAGATGCGCGGCAGCCTGCCGCCGCAGGCCATGCACGCCTTGGAACTCCAGTACGGCGGCGACCCGCACTCGTCCGCATGGGGTGAGTACCTGCACTTCTGGAACATGATCCTGCACGGCGACCTGGGCTACTCGATGTCCAGCGGGAACGTGCCGGTCTCCGAGGTGATCGGCCAGCACATCTGGTGGACGGTCATCCTGGTGGGGCTGTCCACCGTGATCAGCTTCCTGGTGGGGACGGCCGTCGGCACGCTGGCCGCGTGGAAGCGCGGGTCCTGGCTGGAGACCTTGCTGCCGGTGACGACGTTCCTGCAAGCGATGCCGTACTTCTTCCTGGCGACGCTGCTGGTGCTGGTGTTCGCGGTGACGCTCGGTTGGTTCCCGGCGATCAACGGATACGACTACCTGAACAGCACCATCGGGCTCAACTGGCCCTTCATCGCCGATGCCGTCTACCACGGGATCCTGCCCGCCCTGACCATCGTGGCGGCATCCCTGGCGGGCTGGATCATCGGCATGCGCAACATGATGGTGACGGTCCGGGATGAGGACTACGTGCTGCTGGCCGAGGCGGAGGGCCTGCCGCAGCGGCGGGTGATGTGGTACGCGGTGCGCAACGCCGTGCTGCCGCAGGTGTCCAGCTTCGCCATGGCGCTCAGCTTCGTGGTCGGTGGCTCGCTGCTGACCGAGATCGTCTTCTCCTACCCGGGTATCGGCTACACGCTGCTGTCCGCGGTGAAGAACCTGGATTACTCACTGGTGCAGGGCATCTTCCTGGTGATCACCCTGGTGGTGCTGGCCGCCAACTTCGTCGCCGACCTGGTCTACGTGCTGCTCGATCCCCGGACCCGGCAGGAGGCGTGAGGGATGGCCATCACCGACCTGACGCCCGAGGCGACCGGAGTCCCCACTCCGGGCGGGCGACGCCGGCGCCGGCGTGGATGGTCGATCACCAAGTCCCGCAAGATGATCGCCGGCCTGGTGCTGCTGGGCCTGTTCGTGCTGCTGGCCATCCTCGGGCCCGTCATCGCCCCCTACGATCCGAACGCGCTCGGTCCGCCGGCAGGGCCGCCGATGCCGGGATCCACGGTGCCGTCCCAGCTTCCGGGTGTGGCACACTGGCTGGGCCAGACCAACATCGGCGCCGACATATTCTCCCAATTGCTGGCCGGCGCCCGATCCACCGTCATCGTCTCCTTCCTGGCGGGCGGCATCGCGACCGCGCTATCGGTGATCATCGGCATCACCGCCGGCTACGTCGGCGGCCTGGTGGACGAGGTCCTCTCGCTGATCGCCAACGTGTTCCTGGTGATCCCCGCGCTGCCGCTGCTGATCGCGATCGGTGCCTTCCTCGGGCCGCAGGAGACCGGCCATCCCCTGGTGGTCAGCCTGATCATCGCCCTGACCGGCTGGGCGTGGGGGGCGAGGATCCTGCGCGCCCAGACGCTGTCCATGCGCAACCGGGACTTCGTCGAGGCCGCCCGGATCAGCGGCGAGGGCACCTGGCGGGTCATCATGTCCGAGATCATGCCCAATCTCGGAGCGATCATCGCCTCATCGTTCCTGTTCACCACGATCTATGCGATCGGCACGTACGTC
>JBIQML010000807.1:0-2078 GCA_044463405.1 Nakamurella lactea
AGTCCATCCTGGGTCAGCTGCGCCGGGCCGGGCTGGTCCGCGCGCAGCGCGGGGCCTCCGGCGGGTACCTGCTCAGCGCCCCCGCCACCGAGATCACCGTGGGCGCCATCCTGCGGGCGGTGGACGGGCCGCTGGCCGAGGTCCGCGGGCTGCGGCCGCACGAGACGACCTACACCGGGGCGGCCGAGCACCTGCCCGAGGTGTGGGTGGCCACCAGGGCCAGCCTGCGGCGGGTGCTGGACGAGACCACGCTCGCGCAGGTGCTGACCGGGAAGCTCCCCCGGCAGGTGGTCCGGCTCAACCAGGCCCCCGACGCCTGGCTGCCCCGCTGACGGCCCGCCAGCGGCCGGTACCGCCCGCCGGCCGGCACGGCCCGCGTTCGGCGCGACCGTGCCGCGGCCGGCACGGTCCACACCCGCGGGCATGCCACCATGGAGGGCGTGGCGGACAGGCGCAAGCTCGGCACCAGGGACATGGTCATCACCATGGGCGTGGTGCTGGTCGTGGTGGCCTTCATCGCGATGTTCGGCGGTGGGGTGATCTTCGCGCCGGCCACGACCGCGGTCAGCGGGGCGGTGCCGACCGCCGACGTCACCGGCGGGTTCGCGCACGCCAAGCGGACGATGCCGTTCCCGGTGACGGTGCCCGCCGACGTGCCGGAGTCCTGGCAGCCGAACTCGCAGACGGTCAGCACCCCGCAGGTCGACGGCAAGGACACCCAGCCCACCGTGCGCGGAGGCTGGGTCACCGGGAACGGGACCTTCATCACCCTGATCGAGTCCTCCGGAACGCCGGACCAGGTGCTCACCGCGGAGATCGGCTCGGCCGGACCCTCCCGGGGCACCCGGCAGGCCGGCGGCGCCACCTGGACGGTCACCGACGGCGTCCGACAGGAGACGGCCTGGATCCGCAGCACCGGCGAGACCACGTTCCTGATCACCGGCAACGCGCCGGCGAAGGACTTCGTCACGCTGGCCGAGGCCGTCGCCCCGGCGGACTGACCAACCCGCGGACGCGACGCTCAACGATCGGGATCGGTGCCGCCGGGCGGCACCGGCGCGCCCGTGCGCCGATCAGCCCCGCTCCGGCGCTTCGGAGCCCTCGTCGGGCTCCTCCTCGTCGTCGGAGCGGGCCAGGACGGCCTCCACCCGGGCCTGCGCGCCGGCGAGGAACGTCCCCCACGCCGCGGCCAGCCGCTGCCCGCGCTCCCACAGGGCCAGCGACTCGTCCAGCGTGAGCCCGCCCTCCTCCAGCGCGGCCACCACGGCCGCAAGCTCGTCGCGGGCCCGCTCGTAGCTGGTCGGGATCGCGTCCGCGGCCCCGTCACCGCCAGGGCCGCCGTCGCCGGCCGGCCCGTCGCCCTGATCGGCCGGGCCGTTCGCCGGCCGTGCCTTCCGCGCCGTCATGTTCCGTTCCCCTTCGCGCTCGCCGCGCCGGTCGTGCCCTCGCCGTCCGTTCCGGCCTCCCCGCCCGGCTCGGCGCCCTGCGAGCGGGCCAGCACCGCCCCGTCGCACACCCGGATCCGCAGCGCCGCCCCGTCCGGGGCATCCGCGACCCGGCGCAGCACGCTACCGCCGGCCTGCACCACCGCGTAGCCCCGGGCGAGGGTGGCCGCCGGACCGAGCACCTCCAGCTGCGACCGCCGGTGCCGCAGATCCGACTGCCCGTCGGCCAGGATGCCCGTCACCGCCGACAGCCCCCGTTCGGCCAGCCGGCCGACCTGCTCGGCGTGCCGCTGCAGCGGTGTCCACGGATCGGCCAGCACGGCCGCGGATGCCAGCCGCTCCAGCCGCGCCCGCTCGGTGGTCACCCAGCCGATCAGCGCCCGGCGCGCCCGCTGCCGGCAGAGCTGGAGGTGACGCAGTTCCGCGGCGGCGTCCGGTACCACTCGCTTGCCGGCGTCGGTGGGCGTCGAGCAGCGCAGGTCCGCCACGTCGTCCACGATCGGATGGTCCGGCTCGTGGCCGACCGCGGAGATCACCGGGGTGCGGCAGTCCGACACGGCCCGGCACAGCGTCTCGTCGGAGAACGGCAGCAGGTCCTCCACGCTGCCGCCGCCGCGGGCCAGGATGATCACG
>JBIQML010000808.1:0-2069 GCA_044463405.1 Nakamurella lactea
GTGCAGCGCGGCCAGCATGCCGAACTGCTCGGCGACCACCAGCGGGGCGTGGTTGGGCAGCATCACACCGCCGGACCCCACCCGGATGGTGTCCGTGGCCCCGGCCAGGTGGGCGATCAGCACCGCCGGTGACGAGCTGGCGATGGCCGGCATGGCGTGGTGCTCGGCGACCCAGAACCGGCGGTAGCCCCAGCGTTCGGCCTGCTGGGCCAGCGCGGTGGTGATGCGCAGCGCGTCGGTGTGGTCGGCGTAGTCGGCGACCGGCGCCAGGTCGAGGATCGACAGCGGCGGAATGCGCGCGCCGTCGCTGGTGTGGCCGGAACGGTCCTGGTCGGAGCTCGGGGTCATGCCGGTAGTCAACGCCATCGCGGTCCGGGACCTTCCGGTGGTCCCCGTCACCGCCCTGGCGGATCCAGCCGTGCCGCGCGGTGCGATGCGATCGCGTCAGGCCGCGGGGTCGAAGGTCCGCACCGTCGCGACGAACCGCTCCGGCTCGCACAGGTGCGGGTAGTGGCCCATGTTCGCCCAGTCGTCGACCACCGCGCCGGGAATGCGCCGGTCCAGCCAGGCCGGGTAGTCGGGCCCCGCGGATATCCCCTGGATCTGCAGGTACGGGTAGCCGGCCCGCGGCGTGACCAGGGCGTCGACGGTGGCGGCCAGATCCTGCGGGGACAGTTCCAGCAGCGGCGCCCAGACGCCGAGCACCACCTGCTGCACCGGTCTGCGGATCGCCGCCACCCGGTCCTGCTCGGACTGCGGCAGCGCCCCCGCCATCTGGGCGAACATTCCGGAGATCACCGCGGCGAACCCGTCACCTCGCAACATGTCCTGCACGGTCGTCACCTGCGTCTGCATGCCGGCGAGGTCCAGCGACTGATCGATGTTGATCACCCCGCGCACGGGGTGCCGGGCGCCGTACACGGCGGCCACCGCGCCGCCCAGGGAATGCCCGATCACCAGCGGAACGTCGTTCGGGGAGCCGTCACCGATGCTCCGCACCACCGTGGCGACGTCGTCGGCCATCTCGTCCAACCGGTAGCTCTCGGCCGCTGGCGACGCCCCGTGCCCCCGCAGGTCCACCCGCAGCACCCGGTAGTGCGGTTCCAGCTGCGGCAGCAGCGGGTCGAACGTGCGGCGATCCTCGGTGATGCCGTGCACGAGGACCGCGAGCGGTCCCGCACCGGAGGTTTCGTGCGCCAGGGGAACCGGGGAGGAATCGGCTGTCGGTGTCATCTCGGCAGTAGATCACGGATCGGGGGTTCGCAAGGCGCGACGACGGGAGGGCCTTGGCCGCCCTCTACCGGCCGGTGCCTGTTGTCGGTCGTTGTCGGCTTGGTGTGCTCTGGTCTGCGTTGCTGGGCGATGGCCTGTGATCGGTGGCTGCTGCGACGGGACCCGGTGGCGCACCCGAGGGTGGCCCGCGCGGTGCCGACGGGGTAGGAAGGAAGATGGCGCACCGATGGCGCACCTGCCGATGGATCGAGCAGGTGGCGGAACCGATGGGAGGGGAGTCGTGGGGACGCACGAGGCCGCCGAACACCTCGAGCGTCTGCTGTCCACGCCGGGCCCCTACCGCAAGGAATGGCAACGCCAGAGCGCCACGTCCGTCGGTCCGGACGAGATCCACCAGCCGGCAGTGTGCGCCGTGCTCGCCGACTACCTGATCGACCAGGGTGAGATGTCGGAGGACGAACCGTCGCCCAAGCGGCGGGTCCGTGACCGGGTGCGGCGCGCGCTGTCCGGCGAGGTCCTGACGCTGTCGACGGTGCGCGCCTTCGCCGGCGCGTTCGGGTTCAGTCCCGAGGATCTGGAGCGGTTGGAGGCCCTGCTGTCGGGTTCCTCGGGGGTGCGGATGCTGTCCGGCAGCTACGCCGGCACCCCGGCGGTGGCCGGGCAGCGCCCGGGATATCGCACGATCTCGTTGCACGAGTACCACTACGTGAACGCCGACCGGATGCCCTACCGGCATCGGACCAGCCAGGTCATCGAGGCGGTCGACGACGTGGTGTCCGCGCACCGCTACATGTTCGACGCCGCGGCGCTCACCGTCGACGTGCTGCACGGCGGAA
>JBIQML010000809.1:0-2048 GCA_044463405.1 Nakamurella lactea
CGGGTGTGCCGTCCCAGGAGAAGAAGCCGCCCGTCGGCCCGTCGTCGGGCAGCAGGGCCAACCGGACGGCGCCCGAGGCGGCCTCCCCGGGATCTCCGCCCCGCTCCGCGGCGACGGAATTGAGGTCGGTGGCGCGCAGGCCCGGGGCGAGCGCGTTCACCTTCACCCCGGCGTCGGCCAGGTCGAGCGCGTAGAAGACGGTCAGCGCGTTCAGCGCCGCCTTCGACGATCGATAGGCCGCGCCGGCACCGGAGGCCACCTGGAGTTGCGGGTTCGGACCGCTGCTCCACGCCAGTGATCCTGTGCCGCTGGAGACGTTGACGATCCGGGGCCTGCTCGACCTCCGTAGCAGGGGAAGGAACGCGTTGGTGACGCCAACCACGCCGAACACGTTGGTCTGGTAGGTGCGGCGGAAGGTCTCGACGTCGGTATCGCCCGGCGCGTCGGCGATGTCGAGCGAGATCCCGGCGTTGTTGACCAGGATGTCCAGCGCCGGCACCTGCCGCACCGCCCCGGCGATGCTGTCGCCGTCGGTGACGTCCAGGACCAGCAATCGGGCGCCACCGCCGATCTCGTCGACCGCCCGGCGCCCGCGGCCCCGATCCCGGGACCCGATGTACACGCCGATCCCCGCGGCCACCAGCTGCTCGGCGATCTGCCTGCCGATCCCCTTGTCCGCGCCCGTCACCAGTGCCATCACATCGCTCATCGATCCGTCCCTCGCCTTGTCAGTCGGTCGTTCTCGCACGTTCGGTGCGATCGGTGCTGCCGTCGGTTCGGGCATCAGCGCTGCGTGGAGTAGGCGCCGGCGTCGATGTCCTCGATCAGGGTGGGACCGGCGGGAATCCAGCCCAGCAGGTGCTGCGTCGCGGCGCTGCTCGCGGACCCCTCCGCGGCGAAGAATCCGCCGATCCAGCCGAAGTGCGCAGGGACGTCCTTGGGTTCGATGGCGGTGACGGGAACGTCGAGGGCACGGCCGATCGCCTCGGCGATCTCGCGGGTGGACACGCCCTGCTCGGCGACGGCGTGCAGCCGGGCACCGGCAGGCGCCTTCTGCAGCGCGAGGGCGACCATGCGGGCGGCGTCGGACCGGTGCACGGCGGCCCATCGGTTGGTCCCGTCACCGGGGTAGCCGGCCACCCCCTTGTCACGGGCGATGCCGGCCAGCACCGCGACGAACCCGTGGTCGCCGCGGCCGTGCACGGTCGGTGCGAAGCGCAGGCTCACGCTGTGCACACCGCGCTCGACGAACTCCAGGGCCAGGTTCTCGCTGCCGCCCCGCATCGAGTCCGGACCGTGCGCGGTGGATGCGTCGTCCTCGGTGGCGGGCCGGCCGCTGGCGAGGCCGGCGATGCCGGAGGCCAGCAGGAAGGGTCGTGCGGTGCCGACCAGCGCGTCACCGATGGTCTGCACGGCGTTACGCTCGGCGGCGTTCGAGGCCGCGGGGTTGGCGAAGTCGTGCTTGTTCGCCAGGTGGATGACGGCCTCGGCATCGGCGGCGCCGGCCCGGAGGCTGTCCGGGTCGTCCAGATCCCCCCGGACGACGTGGACGCCCTTGGTTTCCAGCGCTCCGGCCGCCGCGTCGGAGCGGGCCAGGCCGGTGACCTGGTGGCCGTCCGCGAGCAGCGCATCCACCGTTGCCGAGCCGATCCAGCCGGAGGCCCCCGTCACGAAAACGTTCATCGCAGTGTCCTTTCGTCCTTTCATGCGCTCTGCGCATGTGCGGTCCGTTCTCGACGTCCCATCCCGACGGCGCTCGGTTCAGGCCCCGCTCCGGCGGGACGAGCGACCCCGGTGGTCCGTCGCCACTGATGTCAGTGACAGACATAGCCTATACCCTCCACGTCAGTCGCTGTCATCACTAGACTGAGCGTGTGGTGAGATGGGAACCGGGAACCCCGGAACGGCTGCAGAAGGCCGCGCTGGACCTGTTCGCCACCCGCGGCTACGAGCAGACCACCGCCGCGGAGATCGCCCAGTCCGTCGGGCTGACCGAACGGACCTTCTTCCGGCACTTCAGCGACAAGCGCGAGGTGCTGTTCTACGGG
>JBIQML010000810.1:0-2036 GCA_044463405.1 Nakamurella lactea
CGTCACTAGCGGTATCGCTTCCCAGCGCGGCCCACTCCAGGACGTCGTCCCCGGTGGCGTCGCGAAGCGCTGCGGCCAAGGCGCCGACCTCACCGACGATCGCGCGGTGGGCCGGGTCAGTCTCGTCGCCCTGGATGCTGCCGGTTCGGTCCACTCGCGACATCGTGCCGCGTACCCAGCCGCTGACCAGGGCGGCGGGTGCGCCGGTGGTGGAAACCACCGACACCGATCCGTCGGTCTCGACGCGAGCCGTGCCGGACAGCACCGGCATCACTTCGGGTTGGACCAGCACGGCCATTTCGACGTACCGAGGAGTGTCCGCCGCGGATTCCGCGGCCGTACCTGCGGCGAAATCGGGCGCGGATACGGGGTCGGCGGGGTCGTCGGCCGGGCGGTCGATGATGGCAGAGGACCACACGCCTCGTACGGCGGTGGGAAGGTCGTCGGGCGGCACCCCGACGAACGAGCTGAAAGCGCCGGCCCAACGGCCGGACCCCTCCACAGGGGAAGACGAGCGGACGACGACGGATGGTCCGAGCTGGTGCGCCGCCTCGATCGCCGGTGTCAACGCAGCGACGTCGGCGTCCATCACCGTCAACCGTGCGCCGAACAGGCCGCTCGTGGTTGCCGAGACGGCCTGCTCGAGCACCTGATGGCCGGCCGACGCCGGTATCACGAAACCCGGCAGCACCGGGAAGCCGTGACCCCGAGCCCGGGCGAGCCGGGCTGCCTTGTCGCCGCAAATTCGGGCGTCGAGGCAGCCGGCGTCGTCCAGCCAGATCAGGTCGGTCACGCGGTGCTTAGCCGCAGACGGTGATTTCGTCGACGGGGAAGGTGGTGATCAGTTCGGGGCCGTCCTTCTGGACGATGATCATCTCTTCGATGCGGACACCGAAGTCGAGGTTCTTGCCGTGCTGGGTCTCCAGCGCGAACACCATGCCCTCTTGAATTTCTTGCGGGTAGTCCAACGACCAGATCCGGCTGATCACCGGCTGGTCGTATTGGGCCAGACCAAGCCCGTGACCCCACAAGTTGGCCGCCGCCTGGTCCTCGTCTTCATAGCCCCAAGTCTCCATCGCCGACGGCCACTTGCTGGCGATATCCCGCGTGGACGCGCCCGGCCGGACCGCCTCGATCGAGTCATACAGCCACTTCAACGCGGTCGCGTAGTACTCCTTGTGCACCGGCTTCGGCTTGCCGCCCACACAATACGTGCGGTAGTAGCACGACTTGAACCCGTTCCACGTCAACGCCGCCAAGTCAATGATCACAATCTCACCCGGGCGGATGATCCGGTCAGAGAAATTCCGCCAGTTCGGCCACGCATTCGGCCCCGACGAAACGATGATGTCCTCGACATCTTCCATCCCCGGGAAGTCATACAAGTACTTCATCCCGAACGCCGTCACCTGGTTCTCCGTCAAACCAGGCTTCAAAAACTTCGAAAACTCGTAATGCAGCGCATCCCCGATCGCCCCCACGATCCGCATCGCTTCCTGCTCATCGATGCTCTTGACCGCACGGGCCTCCATCATCGGAGTCATCCCATCCGTCCACGACACATTCGCCCGCTCAAACGCGCGAATCATGTTGATATCGATGAAGTCAACACCCAGCGGCTGGTCCTTGACCCCCGCCTCCTCCAACGCCTCCAAGATCGCCCGCGAGAACTTGTCCACCTGCGCGCTCGTGCTCGGCCCCGCCGCACCCTTAATCCACGTGTAGGCGTGCCGCACATTCTCCTTCGGGATCCACGGCGAATGCCGCTCCACATGAATCCCGATATCCCCCTGCTCAAACAAGATCGGCTCCCGGCCCTCCACCAAGATCGCATACCGCAGACCCGGCTTCAGCCGACACCACCCCGGCGTCAACGTCGACGTCAAATACCGCACATTCTCGTCATACATACACAAGATGGCCCCAAGACCATGCCGGCGCATCGCCTCCCGCGCCCGGCCCAACCGGTACTCACGCATCCGCGCCCAGTTGATCCGCTCCTGCCAGTCCATCGAGACCGATCCGAACGACGCCAT
>JBIQML010000811.1:0-2036 GCA_044463405.1 Nakamurella lactea
CTGTGTCATGGTTGCCCGACGGTCTCGACGGTACTGTCACGCTGTATCGCTCACCATGATGCCGTCTTCCTGGTCAGGGCGAGAAATTCTGCCCGGCAACGATCGTCGCTGCGCATCGCGCCGCGCAGCGCCGAGGTGACGGTCCGCGTCCCGGCCGCCCGCACGCCACGCAGCGACTGGCACAGGTGCTCGGCCTCGATCACCACGCCCACGCCCTTCGGTTGCAGGTTCTCCGCGAGCCAGTCGGCGATCTGCGCGGTCAGTCGCTCCTGCACCTGCAGGTCCCGGGCGAACATCTCCGCCACCCGGGCCAGCTTCGAGATTCCCAGGATCCGCTCGCCGGGCAGGTAGCCGATGTGCGCGACGCCGTGAAAGGGCAGCAGATGGTGCTCGCACAGCGAGTGCAGGGGTATGCCGACGGCGACGACCATCTCGTCGTAGCCCTCGTCGTTGGGGAAGGTGGTCAGGTCGAACTCGGCCGGCGTGGTCAGTTCCAGCAGCGCGTCGGCGACCCGGCGCGGGGTCTCGGCCAGATGCGGGCTGGACGGGTCGTGGCCCAGCGCGGTCAGCAGGTCGGCCACGGCGAGTTCGGCGGCCCGCCGATCGGTGACGCGGTCCCGCAGCGACGCCGGGCGTACGTGGCGACGACCCTGGGATACGGCGGCGTCCCGGGGCCGGTGGTCCAGGGCGGTGACGGACCCCGCCGGGGTCCGGCCGTCGCCGGTCGCGCCTGTCCGAAGACCGGAGTCGCCGTCGGCCGCGGAATCCGGATGGTGCGGCCGCCCGGAGCGGAACTCGGCCAGCCGTTCGTCGATGGGTTCGTCCTGTAGCAAGCTCACCGC
Source organism: Nakamurella lactea (assembly GCA_044463405.1). Lineage (GTDB taxonomy): Bacteria > Actinomycetota > Actinomycetes > Mycobacteriales > Nakamurellaceae > Nakamurella > Nakamurella lactea_B. The sequence goes on from JBIQML010000811.1 coordinate 843, forward strand.
TCCACCGTAGATCGGTCACCACTCTTTCGTCAACGCATCTTGCTGATAGAGTGGCCACATGACCGAGCCCCTGGCCCAGCGGCTGGCGGCGGTGACGACGCTGGACGACCCGACGCGCCGCGCGCTGCTGGCGTTCGTGGCCCGCAATCCCGAACCGGTCGGCCGTGACGCGGTGGCGGCAGCCTTCGACCTCCCCCGGTCGACGGCTGCGTTCCATCTCGATCGGCTGGTCGACCAGGGCCTGCTGGACGTGGTGTACCGACGGCTGTCCGGGCGCACCGGGCCCGGCTCCGGACGGCCGGCCAAGCTGTACCGGCGCAGCTCCCGCGAGGTCTCCGTCAGCGTGCCCGAACGGCACTACGAACTGGCCGCCGCGCTGCTGGCGGCCGCCGTGGAGCGCTCCGCATCGACGGGGATGCCGGTGGCCGACGCGCTGGCCGACGCCGCGACGGACGCCGGGCGCTCGCTAGGGTCCGGATCGACCGCGCTCCGAGACGTGTTGGAGCAGAATGGATTCGAGCCGCGGACCGAACCGGACGGCACGCTGGTGCTGGGCAACTGCCCATTCCACCAGCTGGTGGCAGACCATCCGCAGACCGTCTGCACCATGAACCTGCACCTGCTGCGGGGCGCCGCCTGCGCCTGCGGCGCGGATCCCGACCAGCTGTGCCTGGACCCGGCCCCTGGCCGCTGCTGCGTCACCGTCCGTCCGTGACGCTGCACGCCGTCGCCCTGTCGCACCGTCGCCCTGTCCTCCTGCGTCGACCCTGGCCCGCGGCCATGCCGGTCCGGACCGAGGCGCCCGGCTGGCGCCTCACCGGCGAACGCCGCACTGCGCCAGTACGCTGAGCGCGTGAGCATCACCGCCGATGACCGCCGCGAATCCGGCGGGACCTCCCTGCCGACCAGCCCGCTGCTGGAGCGGATCCGGGAGTCGATCATCGGGGACGACCAGGTGATGCCCGGGCCGTACGGCCCGCGCCGGGTGACGTACGCCGACTACACCGCGTCGGGCCGGTCGCTGGGGTTCATCGAGGAGTTCATCGCCGAGGAGATCCTGCCGCGATACGCGAACACCCACACGGAATCGTCCGGGACGGGCCTGCAGACCACCCGGCTACGGGAGGATGCCCGCCGGCTGATCCGGGACGCGGTCGGCGGCACGGCCGACGACTCCGTGCTGTTCTGCGGTTC
>JBIQML010000812.1:0-2035 GCA_044463405.1 Nakamurella lactea
GGTGGACGCCCGGACCGATGACGAGCCGGAGCCGGTCCAACCGGCGCATGTTCCGCGGGTGCTGATCGTGGAGGACTCGGTCGGGGTGCGCGAACTGGAGCGGGTGATTCTGGAAAGTGCGGGCTACGACGTCGTAACGGCGGTGGACGGGCTCGACGGAATGGCGCGGTTGCGCGACTGGCCCGCCGACCTGGTGCTCGCCGACGTCGAAATGCCGGGTATGGACGGCTTTACGATGACCCGCACAATCCGGCGCACCCGCGGCTTGGAGCAGGTTCCGGTGGTCATCATGACCTCGCGCGGTGACGAGTCCGACCGGCGGGCGGGCCTGGACGCCGGCGCCAGCGCCTACCTGCTCAAGAGCGACTTCGACCAAGGCGAGCTGGTTGACACGGTCCGGCGTCTGATCGGACGGTGAAGCCGACCGCCGCAGCCGCCGATGACTAACCGGTAGCCCCGCCGACTGCAGCAGGAGAACACCGACATGCCGACCGTCGTGATCGCCGACGATTCCCCGACCCTGCGCCGGATCGTGACCAGCGTCTTGACCCGTGAGGGCTTCGAGGTGGTCGCCGCCGAGGACGGCGTCACCGCGGTGCAGACGGTGTTTCGCGTCCAGCCAGACGCCGTGGTGCTGGACATCCAGATGCCGCGCGTCTCCGGCTACGTGGCGACCCGGCTGCTCAAGGACGACTGGCAGACCTGCGATATTCCGATCGTGCTGCTGACCTCGCTGGACGCGGCCAGTGACCGCTACTGGGGCGCGCAGGTCGGCGCCGACCATTACCTCACCAAGGACTTCGAGGCCCCGCAGTTGGTGGCCGCCGTGTCGGACGCCATCCGTGCCGCTGAGCAGGCGCGTGCCGGCCGCCCGGCGCTGCGGCCCGATCCGATCGAGGTGGACGCCGACGACGTGCTCTCGCGGGTGTGTGACCTGCTGGACCGCAAGTTGTTCGAGACGTCGGTGGCGGCCGAGGTGACCGCGATCGCGGCGACCGGGCGCGACTTCGAGCAGACGGTGGCCCAAGTGCTCGACGTGCTGCAGCGGTTCGTCGACAACGACCTTGCCGCGGTGTTGTTGCTGGCGGAGCGGTCGGCCTATGTCGCGGTCGCTCGCGAGGCGGCACACGGCCATTACGGCGACTTTCTGACCGCGGCGGTGGATGCGCTGAACGCCGCGGCAGGCACCGGGCTTTCGGTCGTCGACCTGGAGGTTCGCCTCGCCGACCCCGGCGGTTTGCTGGGTGCCGAAGAGGAGGGCCGGATGGCCACCTTCGCCTCGATGCCGCTGCGCGGGCACGGCGGGCAGGTGGTCGGGGTGCTGGCGCTGTCCAGCGCGACGAAGAACGCGTTCTCCGAGACCGCGCTATCGACCCTGAAGCTGGTCGAGGACGCGGCCGCAATCGTGATCGACAACGCCCGGCTGGCGCTGGCGCACACGGCGTAGCGGGGCCGGTTCGCCGAAGCGGTAATCCGGGTCGCCGGCCGGCCCGTTAGGCTCGCGAGCGTGGCGGTCGAAGGCGCAGCACTTCCGCCCGAGGACGTGCCTGGCGGTCTCGGGCCGCGTTCGGTTACCGCCGTCCCGGCCGTACGGGGTGGCCAACCCGCCGTCCCGGTCGCCGAATCCGCCGTGCCGGTCGCCGATTTCCGTCGGGTGATGGGGAATTTCGCTACAGGGATCGCGATCGCCGCCACCACGGACCGGGGCACCTACTACGCGATGACGGTGAGCGCGTTCACCTCCGTTTCGCTCGACCCGCTGCTGGTGTTGATCTGCGTCGAGAAGACGGCCCGCTTCCACGAGGCGGTCTCCAGCAGCGGCGCGTGGGCGCTGTCCGTGCTGGCCGAGGACGCTGAGGCGACCTCCCGCTGGTTCGCCGAGAAGGGGCGGCCCACCTACGCGCAGTTCGCCGGTTACCCCCATCACCCCGGAGCGGCGACCGGCATGCCAGTGCTGGACGACGCGATCGCCGTCCTGGAGTGCCGTACCTGGTCTTGGTACGACGGCGGCGACCACGACATCCTGGTCGGCAGC
>JBIQML010000813.1:0-2034 GCA_044463405.1 Nakamurella lactea
TGACTCGATCGCCAGCCTTGACCGCCGGCGGCTCGACCATGTGGCCGTACCAGGTCACGTAACCGTTCTCGTGGTCAATCGCCACCGCGTAACCCAGCCCGAACTCGTTCCAGCCGGAGAAGGTCACCACTCCACCGTCGGCGGCGACGATCGGCGTCCAGGCGACGTTGGCGATGTCGAGGCCATTGTGTCCGCCGCCAAACTGGGTGGTGATGGTTCCATTGGCCGGCCACACGAACGTACCCGTCGCCTCGCCCGAGCCGCTGGCCTCGGCAGTGCCCGCGAACGGATCCTCGGCAGGGCCAGCCTCGACGCCACCCTTGCCGCCGGCAGCGTTGGAAAGATCGACCGTCGGGATCAGAATCTGCTGTCCCGGCTGAAGCGCCTGTCCGGCCGACAGGTTGTTGAACGGGAAGTTGATGATCACGTCCGGCGCGACATTGTAGGCCGCGGCGATTGACTCAACGCTCTCGCCCGGCTGAACCGTGTAAAGAATGCCGTCGGCCGGTGGGATCACAAGCACCTGGTCCGGGTAGATCAGGTAGTCATCCGGCAGATCGTTCGCGACCGCGATCGTTACAGGATTCAGTCCGTAAAAGCTTGCGATCTTCCAGAGATCGTCGCCCTGTGCGACGGTGTAGTGCGCGATCGTCGGGCGGCTCACCGGCCGAGCGTTGTAGATCGTGATGGTCGCGCCGGGCCGCAGGTCGGCGTCGGACGTCACGCCGTTCTGGATGACGCCGGTGATGGCTGTCGGATCGACGCCGAACTGAGCCGCGACCGACTCCAGGGTGTCGCCATCCTGAACCGTGTAGGTGACGCCATCGACGACTGGCACCTCAACGGTCGTGCCGCCTTCGAGCGGCGCAGTCGGATCGTCGATGTCCGGGTTCGCCCAGACAAGCGTCGAAACACTCAGGCCCCACGTCTGTGCGACATCGGCGAGCGATTCACCATCGCTAACCGTCTGCGAGACGACCGGCGCCTGCGTACCGTTGGAACCAGTTGACGTCGTGCCGGTCTCACCCTCGGCGATTTCGCCTTCGCCAGTGGTGGCGGTCGTACCGGACGTCGAGTCGCCGGTTGCTTCGCCGGTCGAGCCAGCGATCGCGGAACCACCGGTCGGGCTAGCTGCAGCGCCTCCCGCGCCCGGCCGCTGCGTCGCTGAGCCGTTGGTCTCGTTGGTTGCGATGGCTGAGATGCCGGCCGTGCCGGTGGCCGCCGGGTTCTCTCCATCGCCGCCGAGCAGCTGCCAGGCAGCAAACGCCGTCACTGCTACCAGCAGAAGTGCGACCGGCGCAAGCTTCATCCAGTTCGGCGTGGTGGAGAACACCTCTTCGAGGGTCGCACCCGGTCGTGCTTCGTCAGCGGCAAGCGCCGCGACCGCCGCCCGCTCTGCGCCGCCAGGAAATGGCAGCGGGAAGTCGCGTGACTCCGGCGACCACTCGAACTGCGGGATGAACGGCGTCAATGTCGTCGCGCCGGCCAAGCCACTCGAACGTGGTCGGCCAGTCCCGCTATTCGGATCTCGCGATCCCCAGTCTCGTAGATCCACTCGACCACTCCATCCCCAGAGCATCAACCCGATCTGCTGGCGTTCGGGGCGACGTCTCCGTACGGATCTGCATCAGAATTGGCGTCGTCTTCACGCTCCATAGGGTGTACGGACACCCACCACGAGGATAACACCACGCATGCGCATGGTCAATTTTTCCACGGTGTCACAGGTCGGGGTGCATCGCGCTCGCAGAATGCTGATGCAGACGGGTCTCGCGTCGTTAACACGTCGTACAGCACCGACTTCGTGTCACAGTCCTCCCGACGGATACCGTATTCCGCTGATAATACGGTGACTGTCAACACATCCCGCGTCAGAACTGCAGAAAACGGCAAGCGGCGTGCCGGGTCGCACACCGCTTGCGGAGTTCCGAGAATCAATGTCTGTCCGGCCGCCGAGGGCTAGACGAGGTTCGCGTCGGCATCGCGGATGATGCTGGCCAGCTCCTTAAGCGTCGGGGCGAGCTGCACGTAACT
>JBIQML010000814.1:0-2026 GCA_044463405.1 Nakamurella lactea
TGTGCATCAGCCTGATCGGTGCAGGTGGGGATTGTCTGAGAGCTGCGCGGAAAATTCTCGCGCGTTCCGCCGAGTCCCTTTCGCCGCGTGTTAGTCAGGCCGGCATATTCGCCGGCCTGACTAACACGCGGGGAGAAGAAGCGGAGTGGGAGCGGGCGACCCGTCACCGGCCGCCGAATTGTCACCCGGCGGCTGCGCCGTCACCGGCCGCCGCGGCCACCGCCGGGCCCGCGGCCACCGGGGCCGTCACCGCGCCCGGGGCCGTCGCCGCGACCTCTTCAACCTCCCTCGTCGCCGCCGTTGTTCCCGTTGTCGCCGTTGCCGCCGGTGGTTTCCGGCGGCGTCTCCTCCGGATAGATGTGCACGGTGATCACGCCCGTCATCGGGATCTCGCTGCCCGACGACGGGTCCTGCGAATCCGGGATCACGGTGCCCGCCTTGCCGGGCGGAGGCGTCTGGCCGCCCTCGGTGATCAGGTTGAGCTGGCCGTTCCAGCCGGCGCCCCGCATCTGGGACAGCACCTGGTCCTTCGTCAGCCCGGACAGGTCGGGCACCGGGACCTTCGGCTCCACACCGATGGACACCGTCACTGGCGTCGACTTGGCAACCAGCTCACCGGCCTTCGGCAGCTGGTCGACCACGCGACCCCACAGCGCCTGATTCGGGTTGGGCGTCGTCTGCTTCGTGAAGTACTTCTCGTCGCCCTTCCATCCCAGGTCCGGGTTCGTCATCTGGGCGAGCGCGTCGTTGGGCAGCAGGTTCACCAGCTGCGGCATCTTCATCATCGAGTTGTCCGACACCAGCAGCGTGATGGGCGTGCCCACCTGCACCTGGTCGCCGGGGTTCACTCCGGCACCCAGCGCGATCACCTGGTCCTTCGGCTGATCGCTGGGGGTCATCTGCACCACGTACTTGAGCTTCGCCTCGTCCAACGCCGCCTGCGCCTGGGCGACCTGCACCCCGACCAGCGCGGCCTTGTCCGGGACCACCGTCATCTCGGTGCCCTTGGAGATGAATACCGTCACCGTCGAGCCGGGCGACACCGCCGTGTCCCCCTCCGGGTCCTGTTTGAACACGCGACCCTTGACGGCCGTGGAGAAGTCGAGCTGCTCCACGTATTCCAGGCCGGCCTTCTGGATCGCGGCCTGCGCACGCTGCGCCTCCATGCCCTGCACGTTCGGTACGACGACCTGGTCGACGCCGGTGCCGATGGTCAGCGTCACCGCGGCGCCCTTGTCGACGGGCACACCGGGGCTGGGGTCCTGGTCGATCACCAGGCCCTTCTTCTCGTCGGAGGACGGGGCCTGCTTCAGGTCCGCCACCGTCAACCCCACGTCACGCAGCGTCGTGGTGGCCTCGTCCGGCGACATGTCCGTCACCCTCGGCACCGACACCTGCGTGGCCGGCCCGGGCGAGCCGGTGATCTTCAGCGTCAGGTAGATCGCGCCGGCCAGCAGCAGGACGCACACCACGACGATGCCCACGTAGCCCCACACGCGGCGGTTCCGGGCCTCCGGGTCGTCCCACTGCTCCTGCGGCTGCAGGATGCTGCCCGGCGCGGCGGCGATCGCCCGTCCCTGCGGCGCGGCCACCGGCAGCGAGCCGATCAGCGCGGTGCGGTCCGCGTCGTTCATCACCGGGGTGGCGTGCACGGCCTGGCCGGACAGCGCCCGCACCAGGTCCGAGCGCATGTCCGCGGCGGTCTGGTAGCGGTTCATCGGGTTCTTGTTCAGCGCCTTGAGCACGATCGCGTCGAGCTCCTTGCTGATCCCGGGGTGCATGGCCGACGGCGGCCGCGGCTCCTCCCGCACGTGCTGGTAGGCCACGGCCACCGGGGAGTCGCCGGAGAATGGCGGGTTGCCGGTGAGCAGTTCGTAAAGCACGCAGCCGGCGGCGTACACGTCGGATCGGGCGTCCACGGCCTCGCCGCGGGCCTGCTCCGGCGACAGGTACTGGGCGGTGCCGATCACCGCGGCGGTCGCCGTCACGGTGGCCTGGCCGTCGGTCACGGCGCGGGCGATGCCGA
>JBIQML010000815.1:0-2020 GCA_044463405.1 Nakamurella lactea
GGGTGGGATGGAGAATCCGTTCCGGGTGTCCCGGAGCCGGGCGCCGCCGACGGGCGTGTCGACGGTGAAGAACAGCGTGTCGAAACCGGCGGCCGCCGCCCGCCTGGTCAGGTCGTAGGAGATCTCCCGATCCTTCATCACGTACAGCTGGAACCAGTTCCGGCCGTCGGGGTTAGCGGCCCTGACGCTCTCGATGGATGTGGTGCCCAGCGTGGAGAGCGTGAACGGGATGCCGGCCGCTCCGGCCGCCCCGGCGCCGGCGATCTCCCCCTCGGTCTGCATCAACCGGGTGAACCCGGTCGGGGCGATGCCGAACGGCAATGCGGATCCGCCGCCGAAGATGCTGGTCGAGACGTCGACGTGGGACACGTCACGAAGGATCGACGGGTGGAACTCCACGTCGCGGAAGGCCTGGCGTGCCCGTTGCAGGCTGAGCTCCCCCTCGGCGGCCCCGTCGGTGTAGTCGAACGCGGCCCGGGGCGTTCGCCGGCGCGCGATCGCCCGCAGGTCCTCGATGGTCAGGGCGCGTCGCAGGCGCCTGCGCGTGCCGTTGAAGTCGGGTCGCCGGAAGCGCATCAGCTCGAAGATCTCCGCCGGCTTCGGGAACTGTCGGGTGACCATGGACCTACCGCGGTTCGTATCGGTGGACGGAGGATGTCACGCGACCGGGGCGCTGAGGACCGCGAGTCCGCAACCGATCCCGATCGCACGAGGCTGGACATGACGGTACCAATGGCCGTCGAGGGGGTGACCGACGGCAGGTCCGGCGGCGCCGGTATCGTGGCGCCCCCCATCAAGGGCGCCCGTGCGGACCGCCGCCGACCCGGTGGCGGCCAGCATGACCGGACAGGCATTGACCGCCGGGTGTCGGCTCCGCACCGTCCCGTTCGTCGTAGAGGTGACGGCTGCAGCCGGCCGGGCGCATCCACCCCTGCGATGCGGCCGGGACGGGATCGACGACGGGAGTGGCGATGAATGTTGGCTACCTGGGCTTTCCGCAAAGCCCGCCGCGGGGCGGGCTCGATCCGCGGGCGCGGCGTGAGTGCGATGCCCGCATGGGGCGGCTGGCGGCCGTGACGGCACGACTGGCCAGGACGTCCACCGCACGGATGCGCCGCATGCTTGGCTGGATTCGCCCGGCCCGCACCGCCGTGCCGGTAGCAGACCGATTCCAGACCGCCGGAGGCTCGCGATGAAGTACCTGATGCTCGTCTGTGTGGACGAGAACGTGGAACTGACCCCGGAGCAGCAGGCGTCCGTGGGTCCGGCGACCGACGCGTGGGTCGCCGAGATGCGGGCGCGCGGCGTGCACCTGCAGGGCAACCGGCTCCGGCCGATCAGCGACGCGACGGTGGTCCGGGTCGCCAAGGGCGATTTGCTGGTCACCGACGGCCCGTTCGCGGAGACCAAGGAGCAGATCGGGGGCTTCGACATCCTGGAGTGTGCCGACCTGGACGAGGCGATCGAGGTCGCCAGGATGCATCCGGTCGCGGAGTTCGGCGCTCTGGAGCTGAGACCGTTCTGGGAGGACTGAGGGGCGGGGATCGGCGCACCGAATGCTACGCGCGATGGCGCGCTGCCCCGATCGACCGCTCACGGAGCCGATCCCGGCGGCCGGCAAAGCGTCGTACACCGCCAGGGTCCGGCGCGCCGCAGCCGTCACGACCCCACTACATCCAGTACGGGAAAGGGGTCCCGCCTACCCCGGACGCCCGCACCGAACGGGCGTTCCCGTGCCGGGCCGACGGGGCGCGCGGATCCCCGTCACCGTCCTGGCCGCTACGCGGCGGCCTCGGCGGATCGCCGCCAGCGGATGCCCGCCTCCAGGAATCCGTCGATCTCCCCGTCGAACACCGCCGACGGGTTGCCCACCTCGTAGTTGGTCCGCAGGTCCTTGACCATCTGGTACGGGTGCAGCACATAGGAGCGCATCTGATTGCCCCAGGAGTTGCCGCCGTCGCCCTTGAGCGCGTCGATGGCCGCCTTCTCGTCCTGCCGGCGCCGCTCCAGCAGCTTGGCC
>JBIQML010000816.1:0-2012 GCA_044463405.1 Nakamurella lactea
GGCCGACGGCATCCCAGCAGCACAGCGAGAACGAGCACCAGGCGATGCCGTTGGCGTAGTTGGTGGTGCCGTCCACCGGATCGCAGTACCAGGTGTACGCGGCGTCGGCGGGCCCGGTGGCGCCGAACTCCTCGCCCACCAGCGCGTGCCCGGGCAGTTCCGCGGCGATCCGACGGCGCACCTCGGCCTCGACGGCGGTGTCGGTATCGGTGACGGGGTCGGCGGCGTGCGCCTTGGTCCGGACGTTCGCCGGATCGGTCCGGGCGATCCTGGCGCTCGCCCAGCACGCCAGATCGAGTGCGAAGCGTCGCAGCGGCTCCGTCACCGCCGGGTCCGGCGTCACGGCCGTGACGCCCGCACCATCCGGGTTCGCCGGCGTCTCGTGTGGGCCGGTCATCGCGGCGCCCGGGCGAGCGCCACCAGGTCGGCGACCCGGTTGGTGATCACCGCGTCGGCTCCCTGGGTGATCACCGCGGCCATGTCGCGCGGGTGGTCCACGGTCCATACCGACACCCCGATGCCGGCAGCGTGCATGGCGTCGGCGATGCTCGCGGTCAGCAGCTGGAAGTGCGGGTTGAAGAACTCCGGCCGGAAGTACTCCAGGGTTCGCCGGTCCGGGGGGCGGACGGCGTCCCAGCTCAGCGCGATCCGGGCGGTGGGCATCTCGCTGCGCATGTGCCGGGAGCGGCCCGCGAACAGGCACGAGCCCATCACCCCGAGCTGCTCCAGCACGGCGTGCGCGGCCGGGATCGCCGCGGGCTGCGGCAGGTCCACCATGATCTGCCGGCCGGCGTCGACGATCAGGCTCGCGGCCTCGGCCAGCGTCGGGACGTGCTCGCCACCGGCGCCCCGGACGGCGGCCAGCTGCGTGGAGGTGAGGGCGGACACCGACGAGCCGACGCCCCAGATCCGGCGCAGGTTCGCGTCGTGCAGCAGCACCGGGACGCCGTCCGCGGCCAGCCGGACGTCGATCTCCACCATGTCGGCGCCAGCACGCAGGGCGGCCTCGATGGCGGGCAGCGTGTTCTCGACGTGACCGACCGGCTCCCCCCGGTGGGCGATCGTCAGGGTCATGCGGGATCCCCGGTACCCGCGGAGTCTTCCGCGCCGGATGAAGTGGCACTTGCCATCAGCAGGGGCATGTCGTCCGTGCAGATCCCGTCGACGCCGAGCTGCAGCAGATCGGCCAGGACATCCGGTCGTTCCTCGTGCCAAGTGATGATGCCCAGTCCACGGTCCCGGACGCGGTCGAGCCAGGCGGTGCTCAGCAGGCGCTGCGGAGCGGCCAACCGCTCCCAGCACGGATGCACATGATGAGCCCGGACGGACTCTGCCAACTGCACCGGGTCCTCCGTGTCCGACGCGAACAGCACGGACCGGACGGCGCCGGGCACGAGGGTGGCGCTCATACCGACGATGTCGCTCCGGCTCGAGGCGACGATGCAGGTTCCGATCATGCCCGTGGATTCGAGCATGGCGGACATCCGGCTCATGGCATTCGGGCTGATGGACTTGATATCCAGGTACACGCCCATGCCGCAGTTCCGGATGACTTCCAGCACGGTTTCCAGAGCTGCGATGTCGCTGCCAGCGGTCACCACCGAGTCCATCGTCAGATCGGCGATCCAGTGCCGCGTGCCATCGGCGCCGGTCGACCAGGGGTCATGCGCGACGACCAGTTGCTCATCGGCGGTCACGCGGACGTCGATCTCGACGAGGTGGGCACCTTCGGAGCGGACGGCCGCGCAGGCGGCCGCCGGATCGGGTCCCCGCAATTCCACAGCCCGGTGGGCGATTCGCAGCACCTCCTGCGGTCGACGCACGGATCCGTTGGTGGTGACCGGAGGCGTGCTGGCGGCATCGAGCGGGGTTGACTCACGCATCGGTCGCACCGCCGATCCTGACGGCGGTCTCACGGACAAGGTGGTCATCCCGATAGACCAGCGCCCGCGCAAAACTCACGCTCACCCGGTCGGCGGAGAAGTGATCGGCGTGCTCGTGCGTCACCAGCA
>JBIQML010000817.1:0-2004 GCA_044463405.1 Nakamurella lactea
GGTGAAACGCGGCCGAGTGACACTCCACCAGATCAAATCAACGACGGACCACTAGGCTCGTTCCCATGGTGGCATTCCGCCTCAGTCCAGATGTGCTGGGTCAGACGAGGTTCGCCTTCTCGCCGCTCGCGGAGGTCGGCTCGGCGCTGGCGGTGCTGCACGAATGCCGGGCCGGCAGCGTGCATCAACGCTGGATCGACCATGCTCGGCGCACCGCCACGCACGTCGACATGGCCCTGCTGGAGGGCCTCGTCGCCCGACGGGCCTGGTTCCCCAGCTTCCTGTACCAGCCCGCGACCAGCCCGGACACCACCCTCGAATCTCAGCTCAACACGCTGGAATCCGATGGTATGGCGGCAATCTCGGAGGATCTGGAAGGCATCTGGGCCACCACGACCATGCCCGCGCGGTTGGCCCAGGTCCTCGGGCACGGCAACGCCGGGTTGCGGCAGATCACCGATGCCCTGTGGGCCTTCTGGCAGACCGCCGTCGAACCGTTCTGGCCCCGCATGTGCGCGGTGTTGGAGGACGATGTGGCCCACCGCGCCGGAAGGATCGTCACCGGCGGCCTGTACGAACTGCTCGACGGCCTGCACCCGGAGACCTCGATCGACGGCGACCTGCTGCGGATCGGCAAACCTCACCATGCGGACGAGACATTCGACGGCACGCATCTCACGTTGATCCCCTCCATCTTCGCCTACCCCTCGCTGGTGATCGATCACGATGATCACGGCTCGCTGGTGCTGGTCTACGGTGCGCGCGGCGTCGGCCGGACCTGGGAGGACCTGCAGCAGCCGGACGCGCTGCCGGAGGATCACCTCGCCGGGCTGCTCGGACGCAGCAGGGCAGCGATCCTGTCCCGGTTGTCGGTGCCGATGACCACCACCGAACTCGCCCGGGACCTCGAGCAGAGCCTCGGCGCCGTCTCCGAACACCTCTCGCGGCTGCGATCGGCGGGGCTGCTGACCAGTTGGCGCAACGGGCGCCGCGTCTACTACCGGCAGACGCCGTTGGCGAGCACGCTCGTGCAGGCCCGGGTCCTCGACGACGACCGGCGAAGCGCGGGCTGACTTCGCCCGCGACCGGCCCGGGTCGGCCGGGTCGCCGATTCGGCACCGGGCGAATGGTTTGACCCGCGCGCCGTCGGTGGTGGGGTGAGCGACATGAAGCGGTTGCGCGTGTTGATCTCCGGCGCCAGCATCGCCGGCCCGGCGCTGGCCTACTGGCTGAGCCGGATCGGATACCAGGTCACGGTGGTGGAGAGGGCCTCCCGGCTGCGGCTGGGAGGCCAGTCGGTCGATTTCAAGGGCGCCACGCGCCGCATGGTGCTGGATCGGATGGGAGTGCTGCCCGACGTGCTGGCCCGGCAGACCGGCGGCCGGGACCAGACCGTGATCGACGCCTGGGAACGCCGGCTGGCCGTGATCCCCGGAGAGTTCACCGGCGGCGACATCGAGATCGCCCGCGGCGACCTGTCCGAGATCCTCTACCAGCGCACCGGATCGGACTGCGAGTACCTGTTCGGTGATTCCATCCGGTCGATCCGGGACACGTCGCACGAGGCGCTGGTGGAGTTCGACACCGCGGCAGCACGCTCGTTCGACCTCGTCGTCGGGGCCGACGGCATCCACTCCCACGTGCGCCGACTGGTGTTCGGCCCCGAATCGGACTACGTCACCTTCCTGGGGCACTACTACGCGCTGGCCGACGTGGATGTCGTCGGCGAGGCCCTGATGTACAACGAACCCGGCCGGATGATCGCGACCGGCGGCCCCAAGGCGTCCGCGTTCTTCGTCTTCGCATCACCCGAACTGCGCTACGACCGGTACGACACCGAGCAGCAGAAGGCGATCCTCCGGTCGGCCTACGCCCGCGGCGGGTGGCGGACCGCGGAGCTGATGGAGCGGATCGACGGCTGCCGTGAGTTCTACCTGGACTCGCTGGCCAGATCCGGCGTCGACCGCTACTCCCGCGGGCGGGTCGTGCTGCTCGCCGGAGGGC
>JBIQML010000818.1:0-1992 GCA_044463405.1 Nakamurella lactea
TTGATGTGGTCGGCGATGGCGGCCAGCCGCCTGATGGTCTTGGCCTCGCCGGCGCGCAGCAGTCGGGACAGCACGTTGTCACCCTCAACTCGTCCATGTCACGGCCGGGCGGTGGGCACCGCTGGCCGTGTCCGTCGGTCATCTGTCCTGTGCGGGCGCCGCGGGCGCCCGGTCACCGGCCCGCCGCAACGCCCGGTCCCGCCCCGGGCGGCACCGCGGGCCGGGCGGCATTCCCGGCATTCGTCCATGGTAGGCGCACGCCGGACCGGCACGGGCCGGTCCGGGCCGGAACGGCCGCCGGGCCATGCGCGCGGGCGCTGCCATGGCACCGGTCAGGTCAGTCTGAGCAGCCCGTAGTCGAACCCCTTGCGCCGGTACACCACGCTGGCCTTCCCGGACTCCGCGTCGTTGAACAGGTAGAAATCGTGCCCGACCAGCTCCATCTGCAGCAGCGCCTGATCGACCGTGATCGGGTCCGCCGGGTGGTCCTTGATCCGGACGATCCGTCCCGGTCCGGCGTCCTGCTCGTCGGTGCCGTACTCGTCGGTGCCGGCGACCTCGTCGCGGTCGTGCCAGGCACCGTTGCCGGACGCCTCCGATGCCGGGCTGCCGGGCACCGCGCCCGCTGCGACGGCGGCCAGCGGCGCGCGGGAGGTGACCCGGCTCAGCCGGCGTCCGCGCGCCTTGCGGAGCCGGGTGTCCAGCTTGTCGGCGGCCAGGTCGAGCGCCGCGTAGAACGATTCGGCGGCGGCCTCGGCACGGACCGCAGGGCCCCGACCGGTGACGGTGATCTGCACCCGCTGCTTGCTCTTGGCCTGCCGCGGATTCCCTTCGTGTGACAGTTCGACGTCCACGCGCGCCATCTTCGGGTCGTAGCGTTCCGCTCGGGACAGTTTCTCGGAGACGTGCACCCGAAAATGCTCGGGCACCTCGACGTTCCGACCCTTGACGACGATGTCCACATGTCCTCCCGAGGTCCGGCGGGACGATCCGCCGCCCCGCACGCTGGCACACCCTTGTTGCTCCCCCGGGGTGCCGTGGCCCCTTTCAGCCGGTGGACCCCGGTACACCCTCGAACCTACGGCAGCGCGACGCCGGGCACCACTGGCGAAGGTCACATGTCGGGTTGCTCGGATCCCGTCGGGGCGATTCCGGACGTGGGGTCGATCCGGGTGCGGGGTCGTTCCGGGGCGTTGGGTGCTTCCGGGACGTTGGGTGCTTCCGGGACGTGGGGTCGATCCCGGGACGTGGGGTCGATCCGGGTGCGCGCGCCGTCGCCGCCTGCCCGGCTGGGCCGCTAGGCCGGCGCATCGGCCCGATGCGCCCGCCGGGCCAGCAGCGTCGGTCGCAGCGCCGGACCCGCGGCCAGCACCAGGGCGCCGCGCACGGTGACGCCGGCGCCCCGCAGGGCGGCCAGCGAGCCGACGAGGGTGGCACCGGTGGTCAGCACGTCGTCCAGCAGGACGGCCGCCGCGCCGTCGGGCGGGGCGCCGCGGGCAACGAATCGGATGCGGTCGGCCAGGTTCGCCGCCCGCTGGGCAGCGTCCAGCCCGACCGAATCGCGGGTGCCGCGGGCCATCGTCAGGCACGGCGCGACGCCGGTGCGGCGACCCCGCTCGGCCAGGCATCGGGCCGCCGCCCGGGCCATCGCCAGCACCGGGTCACCGCCGCGGGCCCTGGCCGCGGCGGGGCGGGTGGGGGCCGGGATCAGCCACACCTCGGCGGGCAGCACCGCGGTGTCCTGCAGGTGCGCCAGACCGTGTCCGAGGGCCCCGCCCAGCAGCGGCGGCAGGTCCCTCCGGCCGCGCTCCTTGCCGGCCAGGATCGCCGCCCGGACCGGCCCGGTGTAACGGGACAGCGCATGCACCGGCGGCAGGCACAGGCCGGCGGCGGCCATACGGTCCAGGGTGGTCTCCGGCATCGGCACCGCTCGGGGCGGCCCGGCCAGGGCCGCGGCGCACGCGGCGCACCGCGGCACCGGCGCGTGACAGC
>JBIQML010000819.1:0-1989 GCA_044463405.1 Nakamurella lactea
CTGATCATCGAGGACGTCTCCGATCCCTTCTACTCCGCCGTCGCCAAGGCGGTGGAGGACGTGGCGCGACGGCACCGCTGCCTGGTGCTGGTGGCGAACTCCGGTGAGGACCCCCAGCGGGAGCAGGAGCTCGTCGGGGAGTTCGGCAGGCGCAGGCTGGACGGCCTGGTGATCGTGCCGATGTCCGCCGATCACCGGTTCCTGCAGGGAGTCGTCGAGCGGGGGACACCGGTGGTATTCGCCGACCGGCCGGCCCGGGGCATCCGGGCCGACGTGGTGGTGGTGGAGAACGCCCGCGGTGCCCGAACGGGAGTCCAGCACCTGATCTCCCACGGTCACCGGAAGATCGCCTTTCTGGGCAACGACCGATCCGTGTACACGGCCGCCGAGCGGTTCCACGGCTACACCGCCGCGTTGCGAGCCGCAGGGCTCTCCGTCGACGAATCCCTGGTGCGTCGAGGGCCCAGGGACGTCGCCGAAGCGCAGCGAGCCGTTCGGGACCTGCTGGCGCTGCCGTCACCACCGACAGCGGTGTTCGCCGCCAACAACAGGATGAGCGTGGGCACGGTGCGCGCCATGCACGAATCAGGCACGCAGGTCGCGCTGGTCGGGTTCGACGATTTCGAGCTGGCGGATTGCCTGGATCCGCCGGTGACGGTGATCGCCCAAGACCCGTACCGGCTGGGCGAGGCAGCGGCCGAGGGACTGTTCCGCCGGCTCGCCGGGGACGGCGGAGCGACCGGCGTGACCCGGCTTCCCGTGCGCCTGGTCGCTCGAGGATCCGGGGAGGTGCCGCCACCGTGAGGGAATCCATGT
Organism: Nakamurella lactea; assembly: GCA_044463405.1. GTDB lineage: Bacteria > Actinomycetota > Actinomycetes > Mycobacteriales > Nakamurellaceae > Nakamurella > Nakamurella lactea_B. The sequence continues at coordinate 817 of JBIQML010000819.1, forward strand.
CGTCGAGCGGGTCTCCACGGTTCGGCGGGCCGCTGGTGTTGGGACCCAACCAGCCGCGGCGGTTCTACGCGGGCGGGTCTGCGATCGCCGCGCTGCGCGGCCTTCCGGCGGCCGAGGATCACGTTCCCGAGGACTGGGTGGCATCCACCACGGAGTCCTTCGGCAGCGGAGGCGTCGGGCTGACCGTGCTGCAGGATGGCCGGACGCTTCGCGACGCGATCGTCGCCGATCCGGTGCACTTCCTGGGGGCCGAGCACGTCGCCGCCTTCGGGGACGACCCCGCGCTGCTGGTCAAGCTGTTGGACGCCGGTGAGCGGCTGCCGGTGCATTGCCACCCCGATCGCGAGTTCGCCCGCCGTCACCTCGGATCCGTCCACGGCAAGACCGAGGCATGGGTCGTCCTCGGCGCTACCGACCACGCGGTGGTGCACGTCGGCTTCCGCCACGACGTCCCCGAGGACGTGCTCGCCGGATGGGTGTCACGGCAGGACCGCGAGGCGTTGCTGGGCGCGCTCAACGTGCTGCCGGTCGGGCCGGGGGACACCGTGGTGATCCCCGCCGGGACCCCGCACTCCATCGGTGCGGGCGTGTTCGTGATCGAACTGCAGGAACCGACGGACTTCTCGGCGATGCTGGAGCGCGAGGGATTCCCCCTCGGCGACGAGGGCGACCTCGGACTCGGCGTCTTGGCGTTGGGCTGTGTCGACCGAACCGCCTGGTCGGCAGCGCGCCTGGCGGCCCTGCGGGGGCACGACGTCCGCAACCCCGACCGGCCGGTGAACGTGCTGGCGCCCGCAGCGGAGGGATTCTTCCGTGCGGATCGGGTGCCTGCCGGGTGCGAACTGGATGCCGGCTACGCCGTGCTGATCGTGCTGGACGGTTCCGGAGAGCTCCGCACGGAACGCGGTGGCAGCATCGAGATCGCCGCCGGTGCCACCGTTCTGGTTCCGCACGCCGCCGGACGGTACTCGCTCGGCGGCGACCTGCGGGCGATGCGGTGCCGACCGCCCAGTCCCGCGGCGGTGCTGCGATGAGCGCCACCCCCGTGCTGGAGGCCCGCCGGTTGGTGAAGACCTACGGGCGCGTACGGGCACTGCGCGGCGCGAACTTCACGGTGTTCCCCGGCGAGGTCGTCGCGCTGGTCGGTGACAACGGAGCCGGCAAGTCGACCTT
>JBIQML010000820.1:0-1986 GCA_044463405.1 Nakamurella lactea
GGTCCGAACCGTTCCACCACCTGATGATGCTGGTACGTGTCGTCGTGGCGGGCGACACCCTGTGCTCGCCGCGGGCAACGGCCGCGCTCATGCGGCGACTGGCGCAGCTCGCCGACGAGGGTCCGGCGGAGGGTCGGGTCCCGCAGCAACGCCAGGTACCGGTCCTCACGCGGCGGGAGGACCAGATCCTTGGATACCTGGAAGCCGGGATGTCCAACCAGGGGATCGCCGAACTGCTCGGGATCTCGCTGCGCACGGTGAAGAACCATGTGCATCACCTGCTGACCAAGCTGGGGGTCTCCCGACGGGGCGAGGCCGTGGCGGTGATGAGGTCATCACGAGGCGCCGGCCCCGCCGCGCTCGCCACCCTCGGGGAGTTCGCCCCGGGCCGAGTACCGGTCCCCACCCGGCCGAAAAATGAGTCCATCGCTCCATTTCCAAAGCAGGCGAGGGCCTTCACGCTGAGTCGGTGACCACCCGCGTCGCGCTCGTCGACCTCCCGGCCCTGCTGGCGGACGTCGTTCGTGACGCGCTGGCCGACGACGACGACATCGAGGTGGAGGTCCTGCCGGACGAGGCGTCGGCCGACCTGATCCTGGCGCGACGTCCGGATGTGGTGATGATCGGCGTGGACGAACCCCGCAGCTCCCCGCGGGCCGCCCTGCTGCTGCGGCGACGCCAGGACCTGATGGTGCTGGCGATCTCCCCGGACGCGCGCCAGGCCTGGATCCATGAGATGTCGGTCAGCGTCAGGGATGTGCCGTGCGTCAGCGGACAGAGCCTGCGCGCGGCGGTGCACTGCGCGGCCACCAGGAGGACCGACACGGGCCAGCGCCCCTGCAGCGACACCGCAGGCGGGCGCGCCGATCGGAGCGGACCATGACCAGCCTCGCGCCGCCCGTCAGCACCGCCGTCACCGCGGTGGAGACCGACCAGCCGCGGGTGACGGCGATCATGCCCACCCGCGATCGGCGGGCATTCGTCACGCAGGCGTTGCGCCAGTTCGCCCGCCAGGACTATCCGAACCTGGAGTTGATCGTCGTCGACGACGGGCGGGATCCGGTGGCAGATCTCATCCCGGCTACCGACGGTCGGATCCGTTACCTGCGACTGGACCGGACGCACTCCGTCGGGGCCAAGCGGAACCTGGCCTGCCGCCACGCCACCGGGGAGATCATCGCCCACTGGGACGACGACGACTGGTCCGCGCCAACTCGTATCCGGCGCCAGGTGGCGGAGCTGCTCGAGTGCCGGGCGGACCTGTGCGGGCTGGCCGGCGTCAGGCACTACCGCCCGATGCGGGGCGACGCCTGGGTGGCCGCGCCGGGAGTCGAGCCGATCGCCGGATCATCTCTTGTGTACCGGCGAGAAGCCTGGGAGGTGACGGGGTTCCCGGACGTGAACCTCGGGGACGACAGGGCGTTCGTCGATGCGATTCCCGCCAGTCGACGGTGCACGCTGCCCGGCGCCGACCTCATGGTGGTGGTGGACCACGGACGGAACCTGTCAGGGCGACTGCTTGCCGAGCCACGCTGGCGGCCGGCGCCGATGGGCGAGGTCGCCGTGTTGCTGGACACCGACTGCGAGTTCTACTCGGCGCTGCGCGGCGCAGCCCCGCCCGCGGCGCCGCCGGGAAGCCAGGTCGGCGTCACGGTGGCCGCCGCGTTCGAGGTGTTCTCCGGCTACGGCAGCACCGCCGAGTACCTGGCACTCTCGCTGGCCCGGGCGGGCGCGAGGGTGCGCGCGGTGCCGCTGGGCATGAACCACGACGGAATCAGCGACGAGCTGCTGTCGATGATCGGCCGGCGGTCGCTGCGGGACCACCAGCCGACGGTCTACCACTCCTGGTTGCGCGGCGACATCGCGCAGTTCCACGACGTGCCAGATCTTTTCATCTCCACCATGTGGGAGGCAGACCGCTTCCCGCCCGCCTGGGTACCCGAGTTGCAGCGGGCCACCGCGGTGATCGTTCCGTCGACGTTCGTC
>JBIQML010000821.1:0-1984 GCA_044463405.1 Nakamurella lactea
GTCCACGAGCGCGCCGGCCCCGCCGATCCAGCAGGCGGCGACGCCGATGGCTCCCCAGGCGAAGCCGGGTCGACTCAGGTACCAGCCCGACTGCCCGACGGGGTCCGCCGGGACGGATTCGAAGTCGATGGGCCCGCTGTCCACCGCTCGCAGCCCCCGGGAGACCCAGGTTCCGGGACGCGCGGTGACGCCCTGGTGATGCAGGTCCACGGCGAACAGCCGGCGTCCCTGACCGGTGTACGCCGTGACCAGGGCACGATCCAGCGCCCCGCCGAGGGAGCACCACGGTTTGCGCCCGCACAGCATCCAACTGCCGTCCGCCTGGGTCGCCGAGAGCCGCGCATCCGGCGCCTCCGCGGCGAACACACCCCAGGCCCCGGGGGGAGCCGGTACGCCCGCCTCGGCGAGTATCGCGAGCGCATCCAGGTGCGGCTCCAGGACCCGGGCGGCGGTCAGGTCGCCCGCGGCCGCGGCCGCCAGGATCCGCCACCGTTCACGGGTGCGGCCGCCGCCGGGAAGCGGAACATCCGAACCCCACCGCTTGGCGAACTCCACGCATCGGTCGATGTCCTCCCCGGCGGCCCGTGCCTCGTGTGTCACATCGGAGGTACGGACACCGGTCGTCGCGGTGACCTCGCTCAGCGCAGCGCTCGTCATGCCCACACTCCCGTCAGGACCGACCCGCGATACGGACAGCCGGCTCATCGTCGACACTTTCCAACCGTGATTACCCGCGTGGGCCGCGGGGCAATCCCGGACAGGCAAGGGCACGGTGGCGGCGCCATGGACGTCATCCTCGACGGCGTCCGCACCACCGGCCGTCGAGCGCGGACAGCGGAGGCTGACATGGCCGGCAGCGGGCGGGTCACCGCCCAGGCACGACGCGCGGTGCGGTTGCATGATGATGCCCCGGCGTCGGCGGCGGCCGCCGGGCTGCGCTACGTCACCGACAGCGAGCCCGGGCTGACCAGGGTGCGATGCGGTCGCGGCTTCTCCTACCGCGATGACCGCGGCCGCCTCGTGGCTCCGGACCAACGTCAGCGGATCGGCGAGTTGGCGATTCCTCCTGCCTGGCGGGAGGTGTGGATCTGTCCGTCACCCGACGGTCACCTGCAGGCGACGGGGCTCGACGATCGCGGCCGCAAGCAGTACCTGTATCACCCTCGCTGGAGGCAGTTGCGGGACGGCGTCACCTTCGACCGTCTCGCGCTGATCGGATCCGTGTTGGCCAGCACCCGAATCGAGGTCGAGTCGCAGCTGCGGCGCCGAACGGTGGATCGCGCCCGCGTGCTGGCGGGCATGGTGCGGCTGCTGGACCTGACCGGTATCCGCGTCGGCAACGAGGTCTACGAGCGGGACAACGCCAGCATCGGGCTGACCACACTGACTTGGCGGCATGTCAGCCTGCACGGGCCTCGCGTCGTGATGTCGTTCCCGGCCAAGTCCGCACAGCGGGCCGAGATCGCCGTCACGGACCGGGGTCTGGCCCGCTTGCTCGGCGAGCTCGCCGGTCCCCGCCGGCGACGCGTCTTCCGGGCGGACGGTCATCCCCTGCGGGCGGAGGACCTCAACGGTTACCTGTCGCAGGTGTCAGGCGCCCACGTCACGGCCAAGGACTTCAGGACCTGGCGCGGGACCGTCGCGGCACTGACCTATCTGCGTTCCGTTCCGGCCACGTCCGACGCCAGGCGCCGCCATGGCCTGGCGGCCATCGACGCGGCGGCGGCCGCGCTCAACAACACCCGCGCCATCGCCCGTGCCCACTATGTCCATCCGGGTCTGATCCATGCCTTTGAGTCGGGTACTCTGCGTGCACGGGTGAATCGACGCCACCAGGACCACCTCCTGCCGGAGGAGCTCGATCTGATCGAGCTGCTTCCGACACTCGTTGGCGCAGAAGGTGTTTGAGTCTACCTGTGCCGATGTGTCGGTCGTGATGAACGCCGGATCGGTTGCGGAGACCGTGCGGAATCGCATCGAGGCG
>JBIQML010000822.1:0-1970 GCA_044463405.1 Nakamurella lactea
CAGGAGGACCGTGCCGGGCAACCATTCGTGGGCCCCGCCGGTCGGCTGCTGGATCGGGCCATGGCCGAGGCAGGCATCGACAGGTCGGCGGCCTACCTCACCAATGCCGTCAAGCACTTTCGCTTCAAGTCCACGGAGTCCGGCAAGCGGCGCATCCACGCCAAGCCGACGGCCGGGCAGGTGACCGCGTGCCGTCCCTGGCTGGTGGCGGAGATCCACGCCGTTCGACCGCACGTGCTGGTCGTTCTGGGTGCCACGGCCGCGCAGTCGCTGCTGGGCAACCGGTTCCGAGTGACGGCACATCGCGGCGAGGTGCTGGGCTGGCCGCCTCCCGAGGGCCCGTTCATCGGTGACGACACCCCGGTGCGGCACGTCCTGGCGACCGTGCACCCCTCCGCCGCGCTGCGGGCAGACGAGCAGTCCCGGCGAGCGGCCTACCGGGCGCTGGTGGACGACCTGCGCGTGGCGGCGGGCCTGCTCGGCTGACCGTCCGGTACGCCCGACACCGGACGGTCCGTCGGCGTCACCATCGCTCACCTGCACGATGTGGACAACTCCATCGTCCGATCCGGGATGTGCCCTAGCCTCCGATCCGTGGTTGTTCCGAGGGGGGACCGACGGTGAGCGTCGGCTACGACGATGCGCTGTTCGTGCTGGGTGGCGATCCGGACCAGATCGCCGGGTCCGCGGCGTCCTGGTCGGCGTTCGCCTCGGCAGCGGCGGGCGCCGCGGACGGGCTGCGCGGATTGGACACCGACGACTTCGTCGGTGACGAGGCCGACAGTTACCGCCACGCGCTGAACAGGGATCTCTCGCACCGGCTGCGCACCTCGAGTGATGCCTGGGGAATCGTCGGGACCTCGCTGAGGCGCTTCGGTGTCACGTTGGACGACTGCCAGCAGCAACTGCGGCCCATGCGACTGCGGGCGGCAGATGCCTGGGGTTCGCTGTGCCGCGCGCGCGATGCCGTGCACGACGCCCAGGCCGAGGCTTCGATGTACCAGCAACCTCAGGGTGCGGCGTCGGCGCCCGATCGGGGCGGCTGCCGCACCGACGCCCGAGTCGATGGCGCGGCCGCGGACCTGAACGCGCTGCTGGACAGGGCACGGTCGATCCGCGCGGTGCACGACCAGGCCAGGGATGCGTGCACGGCCGACATCCGGCGTGCCGCCGGGATGCGATTCGCGAACCCGCCGGGATGGTTTGCGAGCCTGGTCGAGGGCGTCACCGACTGGGTCGCCGACCACGTGCCGGTGCTGAAGTCCATCTCGTCGGTGCTGAAGCAGATCTCGTCCATCGCGGGAATGCTCGCCATGATTCCTGCCCTGGCGCCGATCATGGCGCCGATCGCGGTCATTGCCGGCGGTGCCGCTGTGGCGGTCGATGGCGCGGTGATGGCCGCGACCGGTCAGGGCTCGATGGCGGACCTGATATTGGACGGCGCGTCCATGGTGCCCGGGGCGAGGGCTGCCGTCGCGGTCCGGGTGACGCAGACGGCGGTGACGGCCGACCGGGCGGCCCACGGCAATGGCACCTGGACCGACGTTCTGGTGTCCGCGGCGTCGGTCGTCGTCGGTGCGAAGGGCGGCCTGCACGGCGAACCCGAGGGTCCGCGGCCGCACGCCGAGCACGGTGCGACCGAGGCGGCGCCGGCGCATCAAGCTTCCGACGGGCCAACGACCGAACCGACCGCCACGGAGACGTACGTGCCGGCCGGTGGGACGACAGTCGCGTCCGACCCGACGACGCCGCGCGTCGGCACGCTCGACGGCGTGGCGACGGGTGCCCCGAGCGCAACGAAATCCATGGAACTACCCGCGAGCTCCGCCGGCGGCCCAGCCGGCGCAACGGCGACAGGTCCGGAGACGCGGGCTGGTCACGGCGACGGAGCATCACCTTCGGAAAAGGGCACCGCAGCCGACAGCACCGTGCCGTCACCAGAGCCGAACTCGACAACTGTCGGAGAACCG
>JBIQML010000823.1:0-1969 GCA_044463405.1 Nakamurella lactea
GGCCCCGAGACGTCCGGCGCCTGGTTGGCGCGCCGTTGCACGCCGCGCGGTTGGCTCCCGGGCCGTGGGCCGTTGCTCGGCTCGGGTCGGGGCCCGGCTCAGGCCGTTGCCCGGTTCGGGCCGTGGCCCCGTTCGGGTCGTCGGCCGGCTCAGGCCGTGGCCCGGTTCGGGTCGTCGCCCCGTGATCGAGCACCCGCCTTTCGAACCGAGCAGTCGGCATCATGGGTGCTCGATGGCAATACCTGGTGCTCGATCAGGATGGTTCGAACCCTGGTGCTCGAACTCTGGTGCTCGATCACGTGCCTCGATCGCCGTCGACGGCCGGCGTTGTCGTCACCCGGAGGTGCGGCCGGGCCGTCCACAGTGGCATCGTCACCGATAGCAATCGCACACGGAAAGGGCGAACGACATGCAGATCGGACTGATCGGCCTGGGCAAGATGGGCGGCAACATGGCCGAGCGGATGCGGCAGGCCGGCCATGAGGTGGTGGGCTACGACCGCAATCCGGACGCGCTGCGCACGGTCGCCTCGCTGGAGGAGCTCGTCGCCGCGCTGCAGGCGCCCCGTGCCGTGTGGGTCATGGTGCCCTCCGGTGAGCCGACCCGGGCGACAGTGGCCGACCTGATCGGGGTGCTGTCGGAGGGCGACATCATCATCGACGGCGGCAACTCCCGCTACACCGACGACCAGGCGCACGCCGCGGCCGCGGGCGAGCAGGGCATCCGCTACATCGACGCCGGGGTGTCCGGCGGGGTGTGGGGCCTGCAGGAGGGCTATGCCCTGATGGTGGGCGGCGATGCCGATGCCGTCGCGGTCGTCCAGCCCATCTTCGACGCCCTCAAGCCCCCCGGCGACGGCGGGTTCGTGCACGCCGGGCCGGTCGGCGCCGGGCACTTCACCAAGATGGTGCACAACGGCATCGAGTACGGCATGATGCAGGCCCTCGGCGAGGGCTACGAGCTGATGTCGTCCGTGGACCTGGTGCCCGACCCGGACAAGGTGATCGCGTCCTGGCAGCAGGGCACGGTGATCCGGTCCTGGTTGCTGGACCTGCTGGTGCGGGCGCTGGAGGCCGAGCCGGGGCTGGCGTCCATCCGGGACTACGCGCAGGACTCCGGCGAGGGCCGGTGGACGATCGAGGCGGCGATCCAGAACGCGGTGCCGCTGCCGGTGATCACCGCGGCGCTGTTCGCCCGGTTCGCCTCCCGCCAGGAGGAGTCCATGGCGATGAAGGTGGTCGCGGCGCTGCGCAATCAGTTCGGCGGCCATGCGGTCGGCAAGGAGGGCTCGGACGCCCCGGTCCCGATCAGCTGAGACCCGGCACCAGATCCGGCCGGCCCCCTCGACCTGCGTGGATCAACATCGAAGGCATGCAGGAAGGTGGTCGTTCTGGGGCCACCGGGACTGGTGGGACAAACTTGATGCATGCCTGGGAAGTTGATCCATGCCGACCGTGGGGGGTGCTGCTGGTGAGCCGGCGATCAGGGCGCACGGGGTGGTGACGAGGACGTGTACATCAGGCACCTGTCGGTGTCCGACTTCCGCTCCTGGCCGCGCGCCGAGCTCGCGCTCCGGCCCGGCCCGACCGTGCTGGTGGGCCGCAACGGCACCGGCAAGACCAACCTGGTGGAGGCCGCCGGCTATCTGGCCACCCTGGGCTCACACCGGGTTGCCACCGACGCGCCACTGATCCGCCGCGGCACCGAACGTGCCCTGGTGCGCGCCGCTGTCGTCTCCGAGGGCCGGGAGCTGCTGCTGGAGGTCGAGATCAGCACCGGCAAGGCCAACCGGGCACGCATCAACCGTGCGCCGCAGCGCCGGGCCCGCGACCTGCTGGGCATCCTGCGCACCGTGCTGTTCGCCCCGGAGGACCTGGCGCTGGTGCGCGGAGATCCGGGCGAGCGGCGGGCGTTCCTGGACGAGCTGCTGGTGATGCGCACGCCGCGGCTGGCCGGGGTGCGCGCCGAC
>JBIQML010000824.1:0-1956 GCA_044463405.1 Nakamurella lactea
GATCCGAAGGGTCGGTCGTGTCCCCGGATGACGGGAACCGGCTGGGACCCACCCGGATCCGCGATCTGGCGGCCATCGGGGTGGCGGCGCTGGTGGTCGCCTACCTGCTCACCCGGTTCAACTACGGGTCGCTGCCGGTGGTGCCGCGGCTGGCGGGGGTCACCGCCGCGGTGCTGGGCATCGGCGAGGCGGTCGCCGGGTACGGCCTGCGCAGCCGGATCCGGGAGTCGGAGCGGACCGACGGCCGCCCGCCCGAGCGCCCGCCGGTGCCGCCGCTGACGGCCGCCCGGGCGCTGATGGTGGCCAAGGCATCCGCACTGGCCGGAGCGGCGCTGATCGGGCTGTGGCTGGGGTTCGGGCTGTACGTCGTCCCGGAGTCCTCCCGGGTCGCGGTGGCGGGCGCCGACACCGTCACCGCCGTGATCGGGCTGGTCTGTGCGGGCGTGCTGCTGGCCGGTGCGCTGTACCTGGAAAGTTGTTGCCGCACACCGGATGATCGGCCGCCCGGTGCCGCGCAAGGCGGATGACGCCGGCGCGCCGCGCCATCCGGGGCGCGCGGGGTGGTCGGCATGCGAGTCGCCGGGGTGGCGCCCGGTACCCTTCCAGCCATGGGTGAGACCGGGGGCGCGCGATCGCGTGGCGCCCTTCCTCTGGCTCTGCGCGTCCTGCTGATCATCGGGTTCGCGATCGCCGTCGGGGCCACCGCGCTGGTGGTGTTCGCCGACGACGTGCGGATGCTCCGGCTGGCGGCGGTGCTGGCGCTGTGGGCCGCGCTGATCGCTGCCTTTGCCGTCTCCCGATCCCGGCGCGATGCCAGGGCGGCGGCCATGCGGGAGAACGAGGCCCAACTCGCCTATCAACTGGAGTTGCACCGTGAGGTGGCCGCCCGCCGGGAGTACGAGGCGGACCTGGCCGGCCAGGTGGCGGCGGCGCAATCCGATCAGCTCGCCGAATTGCGGGGGCAGTTGCAGCAACTGACCAGCGTGCTGTCCTCGCTGGTGGACGGGGAGGTGACGGTGTCCCGGCTGACGCTGTCCGCGGAGTCGACGCGGTTCCGTCGGGTGGCCGGGCAGCGGGACGTCCTCCCCGAGGGCGCGGCGGTGACCGCCGGCGAGGCCGCGGACCGGACGGCCGGGCTCGGGACCGATGACGTCGTCGACGCCGAGGTCGACGCCGAGGTCGATGGCGACGCCGACGCCGACACGGTGACGGACGAGGACGTGCCGGCCGGCGACCCTGGTCCTGGACCGGACGACACACCGGCGGCGGTGGACGAGGCGCCCGAAGCGGGCGACCATCGCCCGGATTCGCCCGCCGGCTCCTGGGCGATCGCGCATGCCGCCCGGGCCCAGGTGCGCACTCACGAGATTTCTGCGGTGCCCGAGCGGCGCTCGGCCGATGAGCTCGCCGGGTCGGCATCGGCGCCCAAGCAGTCCGCCGATGCCGCCCAGCCCGCCGAGGCCGCCCGACCCGCCGAGGCCGACGGTGCGGCCGCCCAGCGCGACGAGCCCGCCGAAGCCGACGAGGTCCTCCCGGCCGGCGAGGCCGACGAGGACGACGACGAGCCGGGGGACCACGCGTCCGGCGTCTCGGTGTCCGACCTGCTGGCCGCCTACGGCATGACGGACCGCCTGCGCCGCCGCCGCAGGAGGTGACGCGGCGCAGGCCTGTCCGGAACGCTCGGCGTGATCAGTAGGCTGTGCTGTCGTGAGCGACGCCGAAGAATCCCCCGCGCAGACCGCCGACGGTGACGATCTGCCCGAGCAGATGAGGGTCCGGCTGGACAAGCGCGCGCGGTTGTTGGCCGAGGGGCGCGAGCCATATCCCGTCACCGTCGACCGGACGGCGACCCTGGCCGAGGTCCGGGAGCGGTTCGGCGACCTGCCGCCGGACACCGAGACCGACGTCCAGGTCTCGGTCACCGGCCGGGTGATCTTCCTGCGGAACTCCGGAAAG
>JBIQML010000825.1:0-894 GCA_044463405.1 Nakamurella lactea
GTACATTCGTTCTATCGTCCGGGGCCTGGCGAGCTGCCCACATGAGCGCGCCGCGCTCGCAAGCAACACGCAGTCATCCGATACCGTCGTCCCTGTCATGTGGACATTCGGGAACAGGAACAACTGATGCCTGCTCGCACCGCAGAAGGGACCGCGGCAAATCCATCCGTGGCAGCGGTCGTCGTCTTGGCCGCCGGCCAGGGCACCCGGATGCGCTCGACGACCCCCAAGGTCCTGCACCCGCTGGCCGGCAAGCCCCTGCTGTGGCACGCCGCCCGAGCGGCCGCCGAACTCGCACCACAGAGGCTGGTGGCGGTGGTCGGGCACGGCCGCGAGCAGGTCGAGGCGTACCTGCGCACCGACCTGCCAGACGTCGTCGCCTCGGTGCAGTCGGAGCAACTGGGCACCGGCCATGCGGTGCAGTGCGCGCTGCAGACGACCGGCCGGCTGGAAGGCACCGTCATAGTCACCTATGGCGATGTCCCGCTGCTGCGGGCGGACACGCTTCGCGCTCTGGCCGCCGAACACGCCCGCGCACGGAATGCCGTCACCGTCCTGACCGCGTCCGTCGACGACCCCACCGGGTACGGCCGCATCGTCCGGGACGAATCCGGGGCGGTGGCCAGCATCGTGGAGCACGTGGACGCCGACGAGGACATCCGCGCCGTTCGCGAGATCAACTCCGGGGTCTATGCGTTCGACGGCGCACTGCTGTCCGAGTTACTGGACAAGCTGTCCGACGCCAATGCCCAAGGCGAGCGGTATCTCACCGACGTGGTGTGCCTGGCCCGTCAGGACGGGCTGTCGGTCGGAAGCCTGCAGACGCCGGACCCGACCGAGGTCGAGGGCGTCAACGACCGCATCCAACTGGCGGCCATGGCCCACCGCCTGAAC
>JBIQML010000825.1:904-1954 GCA_044463405.1 Nakamurella lactea
GGCTGGTCCGCGCCGCCCAGCTCGCCGGTGTCACCGTCCACGACCCGGCCACCACCTACCTGCACGCCGACGTCATCATCGGACCCGACAGCGAGATCCTCCCCGGCACGCACCTGCAGGCCGGCACCACCATCGGGACCGGCTGCCACATCGGGCCGGACACCACGCTCATCGCCTGCACCGTCGGGGACGGCGCCACAGTTTTGAGATCGCACTGCCACGATGCCCGCATCGCCGCCCGGGCCATCGTCGGCCCGTTCACCCATCTGCGTCCCGGTGCCGAGATCGGCGAGGCCGCCGAGGTCGGCGCCTTCGTCGAGGTCAAGAAGGCCACCGTGGGACCGGGCGCCAAGTCACATCACCTCGCCTACCTCGGCGACGCCACCATCGGCGCCGGCGCCAACATCGGCGCCGGCGTGATCACGGCCAACTACGACGGGCTGCACAAGTCGGTAACCGAGGTCGGGGAACAGGCCTTCGTCGGCAGCAATGCCACCCTCGTTGCGCCGGTGAGCGTGTGTGATGGTGCCTATGTCGCGGCCGGCTCCACCGTCACCGACGACGTCTCCGCCGGAGACCTGGCAGTCGCGCGGGGACGGCAGCACAATTCGACGGGATGGGTGCTCCACCGGCGGGCGGGGACCGGCTCGGAGCGGGCCGCCCGGGCCGCCGGCGCCACCGATCCTGCAGGCAGCAGCGAGACAGACACCACCGCATCGGGGGAAGGAAAGCCCGCATCGTGAGTTCGATCAGCGTCGCGAACCGGAAGAGCCTGATGCTGTTCTCGGGTCGTGGCTACCCCGACCTGGCCGATGAGGTCGGAAAGTACCTGGACGTCACGGTCACCCCGCAGGACGCGTACGAGTTCGCCAATGGCGAGATCTTCGTGCGATACAAGGAGTCCGTGCGCGGCTCGGACGCGTTCGTCATCCAGTCCTGCGGCACGGAGATCAACACCTGGGTGATGGAAACGCTCATCATGATCGACGCACTCAAGCGGGCGTCGGCCAAGCGCATCACCGTGGTGTTGCCGTTCTACCCCTACGCCCG
>JBIQML010000826.1:0-1897 GCA_044463405.1 Nakamurella lactea
GGCCAACGCCAGCTTCGGCGCCCTGGACGGCTCCGGGTTCGACGCCCGCATCCCCGACCTTCTGGGAATACCGCAGGCGACGAGGCTGCTCCCGCCGCTGGCGGCGGCCACCGATCTGGCCGGCGCGGTCACCCACGACGCGGCTCGTGAGACGGGCCTTCGGGCCGGCACCCCCGTGGTGCACGGCGCGCACGACATCGTTGCCGCCGCACTGGGTTCGGGCATCGCCGGCGAGCGCTGTTACTGCATCGTGGCGGGCACCTGGGGCGTCAACGCCGTGCTGGCCGGCGACCGGGTGATCGACCGGCGCTGGCAGTCCAGGCGCTGGATCTCCGGCGAGGGCTGGCTGCACATGTCGGCGTCGCCCGCCTCGACCAGCAACCTGGACTGGTTCCTGCGGCAGGCGCAACTCGGCGACCCGGACATGGACGCGGTGAACAGGCAGGTGACGAGCCTGCTGGACGGTCCGGTGGACATCCTGTTCTTCCCCTTCCTGTTCGGGTCCCCCGAAGGGTCGGCACCCAGCGCCGCCTTCCTCGGCATGCGGGGCTGGCACACCCGGGCCGACATGCTGCGCGCGGTGTTCGAGGGCGTGATCTTCAACCACGTGATGCAGCTCGACGCGTTGCGCGGGCGTTTCGGCCGCCTGCCGCTGCGCCTGACCGGAGGGGGATCGCGGAGCCCCGCGTGGGGCCAGCTGCTGGCCGACGCCGCCGACGCCACCGTCGAGATCCCGACCGTGCAGGAGACGGGATGTTGGGGCGCCGCCATCTGCGCCGCCGTGGGCATCGGCCGGTATCGCTCGCTGTCCGAGGCCAACCTGGCCACGTCCGGTCCGGCCAACCGATATGAGCCCCGCGCTCACCGTCACGCTGCGTTGATGGAAGGTTACGGACGGTACCGATCCGTGCTGCGGGGCCTGCGGGACATGTGGCCGCTGCTGATACCCACGGGAACGTCAGCGGGCACGGGGACCTCCGCCGACGCGGGGGTCTCCGATGTGGCGGGAGATCCGCGCGATGCCGGGTGATGGCGACACCCGGGACCCGATCGATCGGCTTCGCCGGTGCGCAATGTGATCGCAACGCCCCAGCGTGTGAGGATGGAGGGGTGATATCCGCGGGGGGCTCGCTGCACCGGGCACATCGGCTGCTCGGGCCGGCGGAGATCCGGCGACTGGCCGATCGCGTCGGATTGCGCCCCACCAAGACCCTCGGCCAGAACTTCGTGCACGACGCCAACACCGTCCGCCGGATCGTCACCGCCGCCCGGATCGGTCCCGCCGACCACGTGCTCGAGGTCGGACCCGGGCTCGGCTCGCTGACCCTGGCGCTGCTGGACGCCGCGGCCTCCGTCACCGCCGTGGAGATCGATCCCCGGCTCGCGGGCCTGCTGCCGGACACCGTCACCGCCCATGCGCCCGACCGCTCGGCCGCGCTCACCGTGATCACCGCCGACGCCCTGCACGTCGCCGCCGGCGACCTGCGCACGCCGCCGACGGCGCTGGTCGCCAACCTGCCCTACAACGTCGCGGTGCCGGTGCTGCTGCACCTTTTGGCCGAGCTGCCGTCGCTGCGGCGGGTGCTGGTGATGGTGCAGGCCGAGGTCGCCGACAGGCTGGCGGCCGGTCCCGGGTCACGCACCTACGGCGCCCCCAGCGTCAAGCTCGCCTGGTACGGCCACGCCCACCGGGCCGGAGGACACGTACGAGCCCTCCACCGCCGAGCCGCCGACACGGGTCAGGTCCATCGTGGCCGCGCCGTGGGTCTGGTAGATCTTGCCGCTCGGGTAGCCACGCTCGACCAGGCCGCGGTGCGGCATCGCCGCGCCGCTGCCGGAGGCCACGATCAGCACCGCGTCGGGCCGGGCCGACACGATCTTCAGCGCCTGGCCGGTG
>JBIQML010000827.1:0-1946 GCA_044463405.1 Nakamurella lactea
TACTGATTGTTCTCGATGAAGAAGCACACCGGTAGTTTCCAGGCGGCGGCCAGGTTGAGCGTCTCCAACGTCGAACCGATGTTGATCGCACCGTCGCCGAAGTAGGTCACGGAGACCGCTCCGTCGCCCGTACGTTTCCCGGCCCACGCGAACCCACCGGCCTGCGGCACCGCGCCGCCGACGATGGCGTTGGTGCCCATCGCGCCGGCCTGCATCCACTGCAGGTGCATCGAGCCACCGCGTCCACCGCAGAAACCCGTGCGCAGACCGCAGATCTCCGCCATCGCCCGGGCGACCACCTCTCGCACCGGATCCGGCGTCGGCTCACGCGGGTCGAGGCCACCCGGTGCGACGTACTGGATGGCCTTGGCCAGGAACTGGTGGTGGCCGCGGTGGGATCCGTTGATGCGATCGCCGCCGCTCAACGCCATCACGGAACCGACCGCTCCACCCTCCTGACCGATGCTGGAGTGCGCCGGACCATGGATCAACCCCTGTCCCGCCAGGTCCAGCACCTTCTCCTCGAAGGCCCTGATCAGGTTCATCTGCACCAGCATCGTCCCCAGCACCGCGGGATCGGCGGATTTCCAGTCATCGGTCGTCGTGGACACCTCGGTCCATCGGACGACCGGGGTGAGCTCCCGTTCCTCAGGCATGCCGGCCTCCCGGGTAGGGGCCACCGGCCCACCGTGACCGGGCTCGATAGGTACCCGCGCACACCGTCGGAATCACCGCAACCACACCATCCCTCCTGACCACCGACCGCTCGGCCGGGCACGGAGTCCCTGGCCGCGGACTCGCCGCCTGCACGTCCCACTCCGGAACCGATCTCATGCCTGCGTGATCGCCTCTCCGCTGTCCGCGTCGAAGAAGTACAACCGGTCCGGCTCGTGGCCCAGATACACCGTCCGGTTGATGTCCCGGGAGTTCACGGTGCCCAGCGCGGCGCGCACCAGCACGCGCGAACTGCCCACGCGCACGTCCACCAACTCCACATCGCCGAGTAGCTGTACCGCGTACACCACCCCGCTGATCGGGTGCTCGGGCCCGGCCATCGACGACAGCGTCAGCGCATCCGGTCGAATGCCCAATTGCACATCGGCTGCGGACGGAATCCGCGCCTCGAGGGCCGACTTCATCCGAGCGGGCACCTCGATCGAGTACTCGGACGAACGAACCACCAGGCGGCCGTCCTGGTGTTGCAGGGTCCCCGGCAGGATGTTCATCGGTGGATCACCGACGAAGGTGGCGATCCAGACGTTGGCCGGTTCGTTGAACACCTGCTGCGGCGTGCCGAACTGCTGGAGCACCCCATCCCGCATCACCACGATGCGGTCGGCCATGGACATGGCCTCCAGTTGATCATGGGTGACGTAGACGGTCGTCGTTCCGAGGCTGCTCTGCACATGCTTCAACTCGCCGCGCATCCGCGCGCGAAGCTTCGCGTCCAGGTGGGCGATGGGCTCGTCGAACAGGAACAACTTGGGGTTGCGGACCAGGGCCCGGCCGATGGCCACGCGCTGCTTCTGGCCCCCTGACAGCTGCGCCGGGCGCCGGTCGAGAAGCCCGGCGATATCCAGCATCTCCGCGGTGGTGCGCACACGTCGATCCAGCTCGGTCCGGTCCACCTTGCGAAGGCGCAGCGGGTTGGCGAGGTTCTCGTACACGGACTTCTGCGGGTACAGCGCGTACGACTCGAACACCATGGCAATGTCCCGGTGCCGGGGCTGCAGATCGTTGATCCGCTTCCCGTCCAGGATGATGTCGCCTTGCGAGACGAACTCCAGGCCGGCCACCATCCGCAGCGATGACGACTTGCCACAGCCCGAGGGCCCGAGGATGGATACGAACTCCCCCTCATCGACCGTGAAGCTCAGGTTCCGGACGGCCTCGACCGTTCCGTATCGCTTCCATACCTGCCGGAACTCCAGGGCTCCCATCAGGCT
>JBIQML010000828.1:0-1940 GCA_044463405.1 Nakamurella lactea
CTTGCTGCTCCTGGGCAAGGCCCGTCGCCGCAACGTCGTCACCGTCATCGAGGAGAGGTTGATCCCATGACAGCACAGCCATTGCCGTCCAGCGGCGAGTCCAGAGGCGATATGCCGCGTGAGATCTCCATGATGGTCACGCACCACGATGAATTGCGGGCGCAACTGCGCCGGGGCGCCGACGACCTGGCCGCGGCCGCCGGCACCGCCGTCGGTGAGGCTCGCGATCGGCTGCATGCCTTCATCGCCGGCGAGGTGATTCCACATGCGCTCGCCGAGGAGGACGCGATCTACCGCGCCGGCTCCGAGGTCGAGACACTCGCCCCGCTGGTGGCAGGCATGATCATGGAGCACCACGCCCTGCTGGAGCTGGCAGGTCGGATCGAGCGGGACGACCCCGACGCCGCCCCGTCGGCCGCGGCCGCGTTCGTCGCCCTGTTCGAGGTGCACGTGCGCAAGGAGAACGAGATCCTGCTGCCCGGGCTGCTCGCCGCCGGCACCGACCCGGCTCGGCTGCTGGCGACGATGCATCGGGCGTTCGGCATCCGCAAGGAGCAGGCGTCGGTGCGCGGTGCGCTCGAGCCCGACACCGATGGGCTGATGGTGCGCGACGGCGAGTCGGTCGTCGACACCCGGCGGCCGGCCGCGGACAATTGCGCGAGCCTGGCCAACCAGGCCGTGGACGCCTTGGGTCCCGACGAGAGCTTCCTGCTGGTCGCCGATCACGATCCGAGGGGCATTCACTACATGCTGGACGCCGAACGACCCGGAGCGACCACCTGGGAGGTCCTGGAGGATGGCCCGCGCCGCTGGCAGGCGCGAATCGCTCGGATCGAACCACGGGCGGCGGCGCGGACGGCCTGAGCGCCCGGAGTGCATGCGCCGCGCACGGTGCGTCACAAACCGAGGTCGCGGCCGATCAGTTCCTTCATGATCTCGTTCGATCCGGCCCAGATCGGTGTCACCCTGGCATCCCGCCAGGCCCGGGCGACGCGATAGTCGTTCATGTACCCGTACCCGCCGTGCAGTTGGACGCAGTGATCGAGGACCTCGTTCTGCACGCTGGCCGACCACCACTTGGCCTTGGCCGCGTCGACGGCGCCGAGTTCCCCGTCGCAGTGCGCCAGGACGCAGCGATCGACGTACGTCTCCGCGACCTCGATCCGCGTCACCAGGTCGGCGATCAGGAACTTGTTGTGCTGGAACGAGCCGATCGGTGAGCCGAAGGCCTGTCGCTGCCGGGCGTAGTCGATGGTCTCCTGCAGGATCTGCTTCGCGTGGGCGACGTTCGACACGGCCGAGCCCAGTCGCTCCTGCGGCAGCTTGCGCATCATGTGGATGAACCCCATGTTCACCTCGCCGAGCACCTCGGCATCGGTGAGGCGCACCCGGTCGAAGAACAGTTCGGCCGTGTCGGACTCCTGCTGGCCGACCTTGTCCAGCCTGCGCCCGCGGCTGAAGCCCGGTGTGCCGGACTCGATCGCGAAGAGCGTGATGCCTTTGGCCCGCTTCGCCGGGTCGGTGCGCGCCGCCACGATCACCAGGTCGGCGGAATATCCGTTGGTGATGAAGGTCTTCGACCCGTCGATCACCCACCCATCGCCGTCGCGAACGGCGGTGGTCCGCAGGGCGGCGAGGTCGGATCCGCCGGAGGGCTCCGTCATGGCGATGGCCAGCACCATCTCGCCGGCCGCCACCCGCGGGAGCCAGCGCCGCTTCTGCTCGCCGGTACCCAACTGCACGAGATACGGTGCGCTCACGTCGGCATGGATACCCACGCAGGAGGCGTACGCCGCGGCCACCGCCGCCAACTCCTCGGTGAGCACCGCGGTGAACCGGTAGTCGTCGGCGCCGGAACCGCCGTACTCCACGGGGATCTGCAGGCCGAGCAGGCCCTGCCGGCCCGCCTCGATCCAGAATTCTCGGGGCAGGCCCCGGTC
>JBIQML010000829.1:0-1914 GCA_044463405.1 Nakamurella lactea
GCCGGTCGCACCAACCGGCAGATCGCCCGAGCGCTGGGGATCTCGGTGAAGACGGCCGGCAATCACATCGAGCACATCTACGGCAAGGCCGGTGTCGGCACCAGGGCGGCCGCGACCCTGTTCGCGATGGAGCACGGCCTGGTCTGAACCCGGGCACGTCGTCGATGGCGCGGCGGCCGTGCCGGGAAATCGCGCGCCCGGCATGGGGAGATTGCCTCATGCGCGCTGCTCTGCGGTCGTGCGACCGTGGCACCGCGCGCACCGAAACCGCCATCATCGGTGGCCATCCCGGTCGCCCGACATCGAGGAGGAACGCCATGCCCAAGTACCTGATCCGACGCGAGGTGCCCGGCGTCGGCACGCTGAACACCGATCAGTTGCACGATCTGGCCGCCAAGTCCAATGCCGTGCTGGACCGGATGGGGTCCGCCGTGCAGTGGGTGCAGTCCTACGTGACCGGGGATCGGCTGTTCTGCGTCTACAACGCCGACAGCGTGGACAAGGTACGCGAGCACGCCCGGATCGGCGGCTTCCCGTGTGACGACGTCACCCAGATCGGCGGGATCATCGACCCGGTGACCGGTGAGGACTGACGCGACTATCCGGCCGTGAACTCGCCGAGAGCGTCGAGCAGCCGGTCGATCTCGTCGTCGGTGTTGTAGGGCGCCAGGCCGATGCGCAGACCGCCGGTGTCGCCGAGCCCGAGCCGGCGGGACGGCTCGAGGCCGTAGAATGACCCGGCGGGCGCGTTGATGTCGCGCTCGGCCAGGAAGCGGTAGGCATCCGCGGCGTCCCGACCGGCGAAGGTGACCAGCAGCGTCGGGGTCCGGCGGGCCGCGCGGGAGTGCACCGTGACGCCCGCCATGGCGGCCAGACCGGCCTCGATGCGATCACGCAGCCTGTCCTCGTGCTCGGCAACGGCGGCCAGCGAAGCCGCCAGCCGTTCGCGACGGCTCCCGCCCGCAGCGGAATCGAGTCCGGCCAGGAAGTCGACCGCGGCCGTCACCCCGGCCAGCAGCTCGTAGGGCAGCGTGCCGAATTCGAATCGCTCGGGCACCTTCTCGGTCGCGGGCAGCAGCTTGTCCGGATGCACCGTCTCCAGCAGTGCGGGATCCGCGGCCAGCACTCCGCAGTGCGGCCCGAGGAACTTGTACGGCGAGCAGGTGTAGAAGTCGGCGCCGAGCGCCGCCACGTCGATGGCGGCGTGCGGGGTGAGGTGCACACCGTCGACCTGCAGCAGCGCGCCACGGTCGTGCACCAGTCGCGCGATCGCCGCGATGTCCGGTCGGGTGCCGATCAGGTTGGAGGCACCCGTGACGGCCACCAGCCGCGTTCGGTCGGACAGCGCGGCGGTGACGTGGTCGGCGGTGAGTTCTCCCGTGTCGGGGTCGAAGTCGATCCAGCGGACCGATGCGCCGACGGTTTCGGCGGCCTGCATCCAGGGTCGGACATTCGCGTCGTGATCCAGCCGGGAGACGGCGACCTCGTCGCCGGGTCCCCAGCCCTTGGCGAGCCCGCGGGACACGATGTAGTGCAGGGCGGTGGCGCTGCGGCCGAACACGATGCCGGCAGAGGTGGTCCCGAGCAGATCGGCCATCGCCGCGCGGGCGGCGGCGACGGCGTCGTCGGCGTTGCGCTCGGCTTCGGTGGTACGGCCGCGGTTGGACAGCGGCCCGACCAGCGTGTTCCGAACGGCGTCGCCGACGACGTCCGGGGTCTGCGTGCCACCCGGCCCGTCGAAGAAGGCGACTCCCCCGGTCAGCGACGGGAAGTGCGCGCGGACGGCCGCCACGTCGAATGCCACGATTGTCCTCCTGCTCGGCTCCGTGATCGTCATCCGGCGAGGCCGGCGTCATCGGTCAGCTTCCTCCGAGCCGGGCCTGGGAGGACCGCCGGGGGTCAGCTTCCGGTGGC
>JBIQML010000830.1:0-1910 GCA_044463405.1 Nakamurella lactea
CGAGACCTACCCGCGGATCCGTGCCGACGAGGAGGGGCTGCGCCGGCTGTTCCGGCAGTTCTCCTTCCCCGGCGGCATCCCCAGCCACGTCGCACCCGAAACACCCGGATCCATTCACGAGGGGGGTGAGTTGGGTTACGCGCTGGTACACGCCTACGGCGCCGCACTGGACAACCCGGACCTGGTGGTGACCTGCATCGTCGGTGACGGGGAGGCCGAGACCGGCCCGCTCGCAGCGAGCTGGCATGGCAACAAATTCCTCGACCCGGCCACGGACGGAGCCGTGCTGCCGATCCTGCACCTGAACGGTTGGAAGATCGCCAACCCCACGATGCTGGCGCGGATCCCTCGCAAACAGCTCCTGGACCTGTTGCGCGGCTATGGGTACCACCCCATCGTGGTGGACGGGGACGAACCGGCCACGATGCATCGGAAGATGGCCGCTGCCATCGATGACGCGCTGGACGGCATCGCCGACATTCAGCGGGACGCCCGGTCGGGCACAGCGGAACCCCACCCGCCGTGGCCGATGATCGTGCTGGTCACGCCGAAGGGATGGACCGGTCCCGCCGCGGTCGACGGGATTCCGGTGGAGGGCACCTGGCGCTCCCACCAGGTGCCCCTCGCGGAGGTGCGGACGAACCCCGCACACCTGCGGCAGCTCGAGGACTGGTTGCGCAGCTACCGCCCGGACGAACTCTTCGAGCCGGCCGGACGTCTGCGGGCGGAGCTGGCAGCGCTCGCGCCGTCCGGCGAGCGACGCATGAGCGCGAACCCGCACGCCAACGGCGGGCTGCTGCTGCGTGAGTTGGAATTGCCCGACTTCCGCGACTACGCCGTCGACGTTTCGACGCCGGCGGCCGGCTTCGCGGAGGCGACGCGGGTGCTGGGCGGCTGGTTGCGCGATGTCGTGCGGGCCAATCCGACGTCCTTCCGGGTGCTCGCGCCGGACGAGTTGGTCTCGAACCGGCTGACGCCCGTGCTGGAGGCGACGGATCGCGTGTGGCAGGGCGAGATCCGTGACGGAGACGATCATCTCGCGCGCACCGGCCGTGTGACGGAGGTGTTGTCAGAGCACCTGTGCCAGGGCCTGCTGGAAGGCTATCTGCTCACCGGCAGGCATGGGCTGTTCACCTGCTACGAGGCGTTCATCCACATCGTGGACTCGATGGTGAACCAGCACGCCAAGTGGCTCAAGACAACCAAGCAGATCCCCTGGCGGCGGCCTATCGCGTCGCTGACGTATCTGCTCAGCTCGCACGTATGGCGACAGGACCACAACGGCTTCTCGCACCAGGATCCCGGCTTCATCGATCACGTGGTGAACAAGAAGGCAGAGATCGTCCGGGTCTACCTGCCGCCGGATGCGAACACCCTGCTGTCCGTCACCGACCATTGCCTGCGCAGCCGCGACTACATCAACCTGATCGTCGCCGGCAAGCAGCCGGCACTGACCTATCTGTCCATGGATCAGGCCATCGCGCACTGCACGCGCGGGCTGGGCATCTGGGAATGGGCCAGCAATCACGCCGATCGTCACCCGGACGTCGTGCTCGCCTGTGCCGGGGATATCCCGACGCTGGAGACACTCGCCGCCGCGGACCTGCTGCGCATGCACTTCCCTGATCTTGCCGTCCGGGTGGTGAACGTGGTGGACCTGATGCGCCTGCAGCCGGACACCGAGCACCCGCACGGCCTGTCCGACAGGCACTTCGACGCGCTGTTCACCCCCGACCGTCCGGTCATCTTCGCCTACCACGGCTATCCGACGCTGATCCACCGGCTCACCTACCGCCGCGCGGGCCACGCGAACATCCACGTCCGTGGATACAAGGAGGAGGGCACCACCACCACACCGTTCGACATGGTGATGCTCAACGACCTGGACCGGTTCCACCTGGTGATGGACG
>JBIQML010000831.1:0-1908 GCA_044463405.1 Nakamurella lactea
AGCCACCTCCGCGGCAGGCCCGACCGCCCATGGCCGTTGTTGGCTACGGTGATGACGTGACCAGATCTCGCTTCGACGAGGGTCCACAGCATCCCGAGATCGACGTGTCCATCGTGGGCAGCGACGGAACGCCGGCCATAGGTCCGGTCCGGCCGCGCGCGACCCGGACTCCGATGGGCAACGGTCGTCGATTGGGCATCCTGCTTGGCGTCGTCGCCATATTCTCGTTCGGCGTCGCCATCGGCCGCGGCACGATCCACATCTCTCCCGGCGGGGCATCGGCGGCCGCGGTTCCGCCGACCTCGCTCCGTCGCGCGCCGCGACCCGGCCTGACTAGTTCACCCGCGCTTGTCGAGCAGTCGTCAACGGGGGACGCGGCCACAGCGGCGAGTGGAGGCACTTCGGTTCCACCCGACGGCAAGCCGGGCTCGCCCTTCGCCGCGACGATATCGGGTTTCGCCGAGGTGCAATCCCTCGTCATGGTGGGCGACCAGCTCCTGGCGCTCACTCCCGGCACTCTGATCCGCATCTCCAGAAACAGCGACGGCAGTCTGAACCCCTCCGTATCGCCCGTCGGATTGCCATTCGGCGACCCGAACTATGCGCAGTGGGAGTTGATCTCCGATGGCAACAGCGTCTGGGCGGTCGCCCCTGCCGTCACGGGCCGCATGTACCGCGTCTACTTGCCGACGTTGGAGCTGACGCAGCTCTTCCCGCCGCTACACCCGACGATCGACCTCACCGCCATGGGCGGGGCGCTGTATCAAAACACGAGCGCAGGCGTCTTCGAGATCACGACCACCACGGATCCGAAGAGCCAGGTGCTGGTGGCGCCGGGAGGGCAGGCGATCGCAGCGGACCAGGGCCGGAACCATATTCTGGTGCTCGACGACGGCCGCGGCGGCACGTCCGTGGTGCGCGTGTATGCGCCGCCCGAGAAGCGCCCGATCGGAACGAGCGCCCTGTTGCCGTTCGTCGCCCATTCCGTGGTCGTGGCCGGCGGGGAGATCTGGGTGACCGGGACGGCGAGTGACGTCTACCCGGGGCCGGTCCTCGCCCAGCTCGACCCCGTCACCCTCGAGGTGTCCGGTTACAGCGAACTGCAGCGATCGCTGACGTCGACGCCGGTCGTGGTCGCGGCGGGCGAGGACCTGTGGGTCCGCAGCAAGGACACCGGCGATCAACTGTGGTGCGTCGACGCGCATACCGGCGATATCGCACGGCACTGGTCGGCGTTGCCGGGCGCGGTCGCCGCCCAACCAGGACAGGTGTATGTCGCGGACCGTGACTACATCGGGGCACTCGCGCTGGGCGGCTCCTGTACCGGCTGACGAGCCACAGGTGCTCGCGCCCGCCGAAATCCGCTCGCCGCGACACCTGCCGCGACCACCGATGGACGCGGCGTACCACGACGGCGCGTCATGCCACTGCGGCCTGCCGCACAGACGATTCAGCTCCGGCATCCACGCGGATGCCGGAGCCGAATACTGAAGTTCAGGCGGTTCAGACCGGGGTGACGCCCGTGGCCTGCGGGCCCTTGGGGCCCTGCGCGACCGTGTAGGTCACCTTCTGGCCCTCGTCCAGCGAGCGGTAGCCGCTGCTCTGGATCTCCGAGTAGTGCACGAACACGTCCGCGCTGCCGTCATCCGGGGAAATGAAGCCGAAGCCCTTTTCCGCGTTGAACCACTTCACTGTGCCATCTGCCATGATTCTGTCCTTGCAGTGTGCTGGTACTCACGGACGATTGACCGCGAGCAGGTGCGTTGGCCGTTGCGTACGAGTTCTTCGACTCCATCGGCACTACCCCACGGCCGGAGACCGGCCAGGCAGCCAAGCAAGAGAAAACCACGAACAATTAAGCCCAACTTCCTCAAGGATGACATACCGCGGCCCGAAATGGCAGTACCA
>JBIQML010000832.1:0-1904 GCA_044463405.1 Nakamurella lactea
GACCGCGGCGCTCGTCGGCGCCGCGAATCGCCCGGCCCTGCACGCCGCCGTCGTACCGGTGGGGGCTCGGCTGCCGGGCCTGTTCGGCGGCGCGGTGGAAATGCTGACCGGCGGCGAGGTCATCGCAGTGGATGGCCGCCGGCCACGATCATCGCCAGCAGCACCGGCACCACGAGCATGAGGGCATAGAAGGGCACCCGGGTGTGCGCCCTGCGCCAGCCGATCGGCGCCACGACCCCGACGATGACGATCACCAGGGCCAGGCCGCACCAGTCGGTCGGGCCCGCGGGGCCGGCCGGGCCGACGGCCAGCACGGCGGCCGACGCCACCAGTAGGGCCCCGGCCAGCGCCACCGACGGGCGGGCACCGATCCGGCTCGGCATGCCGCGAAAGCCGGTGCGCCGGTCGCGCTCCAGGTCCGGCAGCGCGTTGGTCAGGTTGGCGGCGACGCCGAGCAGTGCCGCCGCGACCACCGGCCACCACGCGGGCAGCGGGTGGCGCGGCAGGGCCAGGGTTGCCACCACCGGCAGCGCCGCGAAGGCCAGCGCGTAGGGCACCGCCGAGAGCCAGGTTCCCTTGAGCCACCGGTTGTAGGCCCAGCCGCATCCGACGGCCGCCAGATGCACCAGACCGGCCCGCCATCCCAGCGCCAGGGAGAGGGCGATCGTGATCGGCAGCACGAGCGCGATGCCGACACTCAGCGCCCGGTCCGGCAACGCCCCGGTCGCCAGCGGCTTGTCCCGCCGTGCCGCCTCCCGATCCGCGGCCGCGTCGAATCGGTCGTTGGACCAGCCGATGCTCAACTGTCCCGCGAGCACCGCCAGCGCGAGCACGACGCACCGGGCGGGCCCGTTGCCTGCAGCGGCGGCGAGCGTGGTGGCGTAGGCGGTGACGCCCGCGCTCGGCACCGGATGGGAGGCACGCGCCATCGCCAGGATCCGCCCGACGGGCCGTGCAGTGGTCTGAAAGGGTCGCGGTGCGGCCACCCCCGGAGTGCGGCTGTCGCGGCCCATCGGAGTTCCCCTCTCCCGTCCGGCTCTCTCGACCCGTCATCGGGGCCAGTACCTCCAATACCCGCCACCTGGCGTCCGCATCGCGCCAGGGCCGACCAACGGCGGCCCCGCCGCGGGTGAGATCGGCCGCGGGTTCGGGTATGCCCCACTCATGCCGCAACCGAGCCGGACCAGCCCTGTCGAATTCAGCCCGCACGTGTTGCGGGAGTACACCATGCTCGCGGACGGGGAGCGCGGCGCGTTGGTCGGCCCGCGCGGCGACTTCTGCTGGTTGTGCCTGCCCCGGTGGGATTCCGACGCAGTCTTCTCCTCGCTGGTGGGTGGTCCGGGATGCTACGCCGTGACGCCCGACGAGCGGTTCGTGTGGGGTGGGCGGTACGAGATCGGCAGCCTCATCTGGCGATCCCGATGGGTCACGGACAAGGGCATCACCGAGTGCCGGGAGGCGCTGGCCTACCCAGGGGACCGGCACCGCGCCGTGGTGCTCAGGCGGGTCCAACCGGACGACGCACCGGTGACGCTGCGGGTGGTGCTGGAGGCCGCCGCGGGATTCGGCCATCACCGGCTCCGCCGGATCCGCCGCGAGGACGACGGCATCTGGACCGGCCGCACCGGCCCGCTCTACCTGCGCCTGTCCGGCGCGGGCATGCTGCGTCCCGGCGGTCTGGATCACCCGGACCACGTGCTGGCGGGCCTGCTCCGGGTCGAGCGTGATCAATGGCACGACCTGGTGCTGGAGATCTCCGACGAGCCGATCGAGGACGACCCGCCGGACCCGGACCAGGCATGGGAAGGGACCGAACGTGCCTGGCAGGACGCCGTTCCCGCGGTGTCCGGCACGCTCGCGGACCGGGACGCCACGCACGCCGCCGCGGTGCTGAGAGGAATGAC
>JBIQML010000833.1:0-1902 GCA_044463405.1 Nakamurella lactea
GCCGGGTTGGCCACCTCGTCGATGTGCTTCTCGATGGTCGCCCGGGTGATCGATCCGTCCTCCTTCTGCGCCGCATACATGGCCAGCGCCAACACGTTGACAGCGTCGTAGGTGTTCGACTGGAAGATCTGCAGGTCCTTCTCGCCGAGCTGCTTCTCGAACTTCTGGCGCAGATCCGCCGCCGACTCGGGATCGGCCTCCTGCAGCCCGTAGATGCCGTCGACCACGGCCGGCGTGGCCAGCTTGACGTAGTCGGAGTTCGTCTGGTCCTGGGTGACGAACCAGCCACCGGTGTAGCCGTTCTGATGGGCCTGCTGCATGATCTTGGCCGAGTCCGCCGGCTCGCCGATCAGGATGATCATGTCGGGATTCTCGCCGAGCACCTTGGTGACCTCGGAGCGGTACGACTGCTGACCGGTGGTGTACTCGGAGGTGTCCACCAGGTTCAGCCCGTTGGACTTCAGACCCTGCTGGATCGGCTTCTCGAAGCTCACCAGCGCGGGCGCGTTGCCGACCATCAGCGCGATCTTGCTGTACTTGGTGCTGCTGCCCAGGTACTTGCTCGGGTCGCTCAGTGCGACGGCGATCGCCCGGCCGCCCAGCGAGTCCGAGGGAACGGTGCGGAAGAACAGCGACTTCGCCGCCGTGTCCAGCTCTGTGGTGCCGGCGGTGGGGGAGATCATCGGGATCTTGGAGTCCGTGATGACCTGGCGGACACCGGTGAACGACAGGCTTGTGGGGCCGATGAACGCGAGCACCTGGTCGGTGTCGGCCAGCTTGCGCGCGGCCAGCACGCCGGCGTCCACGGTGCCCTCGGTGTCGCCGGTGATCAGCTTGATGGGCCGTCCGAAGATTCCGCCGGACTCGTTGATCTGCTTGACCATCGGGTTGGCGGCCTCCATCACGTACTGGCCGACCCAGGAGTACTGGCCGGTGAACGGCACCGGCACGCCCACCGGCAGGTCGCCGCCGGACGCCTGGGACGGCGTGGACGCGGAGGCCGACGAGCCGGACGCGGACCCGGAGGCCGATCCGGATGCCGAACCGGATGCCGAACCGCCGGCGGAGGACGCGCCGCTCGCCGACGACGCGCTGCCGGAGGAGGAGCCACTCGCCGAGGCCTGGCCCGCGGACCCCCCGCTGGATGCGGACCCGGCGGATGCCGCCGACCCGCCACTGCTGGCGCCGCTGGTCCCGGGCACGGACGGGGCCCCGCCGCACGCCGCCATCACCATGGACGCTGTCAGCGTCACCGCCACCGCGGCGATCGCCCGCCGCCTTGCCGCCTTCATCGTTGTGACCTCCTGCTCGTGTGCCGTCTGATGGGTTTCATCGTCGAAGGAACCGCCGGGGACCCGGCCGCCGGTGGCCGGTCCGGCCCGCGTGCCGCCCGGGACGTCGTCATCGGCGCGGCTCCGCATCGCCGCGCGGAGCCTGGCCCCGCAACGCACGCCTGGTGCCGCGTATATGCCTGCGCGCCAACGACTCGGCGCGGGGGGCGTCTCCGGCCAGGACCGCCTCGGCGATGCCCTTGTGCTCCAGATAGGCCTGTTCGGCCCGATCCCTGCCCAGCACGCTCATGGGCCGGAAGACCTGGCTGGTCATCGCCACGAACGGCACCAGGGTCAGCAGGTAGGGATTGTTGCCCGCGGACATGATGGCGCTGTGGAAGCTGGTGTTGGCCGATGTCCACTCGTCGGCCGACCACTCGCGGTCCAGGATGCCCTGCTGCTGGAACAGTTCGGACTTCAGCCGCTCGCGCAGCTCATCGTCCACCGTTCCGGCGGCGAGCCGCGCGGCCAGCCCGTCCAGCACCTCGCGCAACTCGTAGGCGCTGACCAGCGTGCCGGGGTCCCGGGGCGTGACGCTGACGCCGCCGTGCCGCTCGGAGATCACCAGGCC
>JBIQML010000834.1:0-1888 GCA_044463405.1 Nakamurella lactea
GGCCATCGTCGCTTGGGAATCGTTCGGCGGCAGGGAATCTATGATCACGATACTATCGATGCATTCCTGATCATCAACGGCGCCGCCGAATGCGTTTCCATTCCCATTGCTCGGATCGCCGGGCGCATCGGCGTCACGCTCGATCGCTACCACGGATTCCGCGTCGGAAGCATTGATGGCTCGTTCAAGCCAGACCGTTGAGATGACCGCCCGTTCGGTTCACCTGGCGAAGACCAGAGCGTGGTTCCGGCCCGTCCGCAATCGCGGGCCGGCAGCGGAGTGCCCGTGAAAAATCGGTGCCGGCGCCCGGCCGGTCGCCGATGCCGCTGCTGGGGCAGGATGGGCAGGAGACCCATATCGACGAGCATCGGGAGGCAGCACGATGGCAACACGCACCGCACGGACCGAGTGGAGCGGCGGACTGCGGGACGGCTCCGGTACGACCACCCTGGTCAGCTCCGGACTCGGCAGCTACGACGTGTCCTTCCCGAAGCGGGAGTCCGAGAGCGCCGACGGCACCACGTCACCGGAGGAACTGCTCGGTGCTGCGCACTCGGCGTGCTACTGCATGCAGTTGTCCGGGGTCATCGGTATGGCCGGCGGCACTGTGCGGAAGCTGACGGCGCAGGCCGATGTCGGTTTCGGGCCCGATCCGGCCGGCGGCTTCCGGGTCACCGGGATCACCCTCACCGTGCGCGGCACGGTCGAGGGCATCGACGAGGCCGCATTCCTGGAGGCGGCGAACCAGGCGAAGGCGACCTGCCCGGTGTCCAAGGCACTGACCGGCGTGGAGATCACCCTGGACGCCGCGCTCGCGTAGCGCCGATGACGTAGGACCGGCGGTCCCGTCCGTGTTCGAGCTGTTCACCGACGACGCGCGGCACGTGATCGTGCGCGCGCAGGAGTGGACGCGTGAGTGGGGCATGGCCGAGATCGGCACGGCCGGACTGCTGGCGGCCTTGGCCGGTGCGGAGGCCCGGGAGGCCGGGGCGGCGCTGGTCAGGGTCGGGGTGACGGATGCCCTGGTGCAACGCTGGGTGCAGGAACGCGAGGCCGCGTCGCCGCATCGGTCATCCGGGCACATCCCGTTCTCGGCGCGGTTCCGCCGCACACTCGACCGCGCCGCCGTGCTGGCCGTGCGGCCGACCCCCGGTGACGAGCCGCTCGGCGGCAGGGCGGGATCCGGCGGGCCGGCCTGGGGAACGCCGCCCGGGTACCCAGGTCCGCGGGCCGGATCGCCCCGGCCTGGCCGGCAGGAGACCCTCCGGCCCGGGCATCTGTTGCTGGCCATGCTGGACGATCCCGAGTGCACGGCGGTGACGATCCTGACAGCGCTGGGCGTGGATCTGGACCAGCTGCGAATCTCCGCCGGGGCGCTGCTTGACTCTTGGCCGGACCAGCCGCGTGGCCGGACCGGCCGGTCCCCCGCGAGCGGCGATCGTCCGGCTGCCCGTCACCGCCCGGCCGGCACCAGCCGGTTCCCGCCGCCGGATGACCCCTCGTCGGCCGGCCCGCCACACGTGCCGCCGGACGACCGCGCCAGGACCCGTTCACGCGGACGGCGCCAGGGACCGCCGGGCGGAGTTCGGTCCAGCCGGTCCGGTGTGGCGGCGGCCGGGGCGGCATGGGCGGAACTGCAGCGGCGGCAGGCGCGGCTGCCGCTGTGGGCGCTGCGCCTGTGGCGCGGCGACGAGATCATCATGACCAGCGAGGCCCGGGCCGCCCATCGGCTGACCGGCCGGCTGCCGCTGTCGGCGGACGAGCGTCACCGCCTGGCCCGTCGTCACGCCCATGCCGTGCGGGAGATCGTGTTCGCCGCCCTGGAGCGGCAGGGTTCGCCCGCCCGGACCGGGTCCATGCCGGTCCGCCTGGGTTCCGCGGCCGCCCG
>JBIQML010000835.1:0-1887 GCA_044463405.1 Nakamurella lactea
ACGTGCTCATGCCGAAGTTCACGTCCAGATCGCCGCTGACGACGCCGAGCCGCTCGCGGCCGAGGCGGCGGAGGCGGAGCCGGAGTCCCCGGATCCCGCGGAGCCCGAGTCCGCGGATTGCGCGGAGCCCGATGACCCCTGTCCGGATGCGGACTGCTGCTGACCGTTCATGTCAACCGCCTGCCCGGTGGAACATCCGGCCACCAGGCCCGCCGCGATGATCAAGACTGCCGCACTGCGCTTCCAGCCGTGCATGGACCCTCCCGGGATCGGTCGGTCCGCTGGACCGCACCGCGTGACGTCATTATGATGAAGGTCTGTTCACTATGCACCCTCCGGGTCGGTCGCACAAGACCCGGCGCGTACGACGACCGGGTGTCACCGGAGCGGTTAGGAGAGCCGATGACGTTCACCGTGCTTGCCCTCAGTCCGGACGGCGAGGCGGTGGGCGTGGCGACCGCGACCATGTCGCTCGCGGTCGGCGCGTCCGTCCCCGCGGTGGCCATCGGGGTCGGCGCGCTCGCCACCCAGGCGCACACCAACAGTGGATTCCGGGCCAGGGGACTGGATCTGCTGGCCGGCGGGCGGGCACCGGCCGAGGTGCTGGATGCACTGCGTGCGCAGGACGAGCACTTCGCGCTGCGGCAGGTCGGCGTGCTCTCCGTCACCGGCGAGACCGCGGCGCACACCGGCGAGCGGTGCACCGACTTCGCCGCGCACCGGCGGTGTCCCGGCCTGATCGTGCTGGGCAACTACCTGCACGGAGCGGAGGTGCTGGACGCCATGCAGCGGCACTGGGCGGCCAGCGCCGACGTCCCGTTCGCCGACCGGCTGGTCGGCACCCTGACCGCGGGTCAGCGGGCCGGCGGGGATCGGCGCGGGCTGTCCAGCGCCGCCCTGCTGATCGCATCGACCAGCGGCACCGACCGCCGCCCACCGGAAACCATCCTGGACCTGCGGGTGGACGATCACGCCGAACCCGTCACCGAGCTGGGCAGGCTGCTCGGCCTGGCGACCCGGACGCACCGGACCGGGTGGCCGGACCCCGCCTCCGACGGCCCGTCCGGGCCCGGCACCGCGTCGATCACAGCGCGAACGGAGTGACCGCGCCGATCACGACCGTGCGACCCTTGGACGCGTTGGCCCACCAGTGCGGGGTGGAGCACTCGTAGGTCATCGAATCGCCCTTGGACAACGTCACCCGGTGCTCCCCGTGGGCCACCAGCAGGCTGCCGCTGAGCACGTGTACGCACTCCAGGCCCAGATGCCTGAACGGCCTGCCCTCGTTGGAGAATCCGGGAGGCAGCGACGTGCGGAGCACCTGCAGCGGACCGTGCGTGTCGGGCGTCAGCAGCTCCCTGATCAACGGCTCGTCGCCGCCCTCGTCCTCCGGGACGGGAACCAACCGCCGCTCCCCCGCCCGCACGATCATCCGATCGCTGTCCCCTCGGGTCTGCAGCAGGCGCACCAACGGCACGCCGAGGGAATCGGCCAGCCGGTGCAGGGTCAGGAACGCGGGGTTCCCCTTCCCGCGCTCGAGCTGGCTGATCAGGCCGGCGCTGAGCCCGGACCGGCGGGTGAGCTGGTCGACGGTCAGGCCCTGGCGCAGCCGGGCGGCGCGCACCGCGGCTCCCAGCGAGGCGATGTCTCGCTGCTCGCCCGACCCCGCTCCATCCACCCGCGCCTTGCCCGGCATCCCCGTCTCAGATCTCGTCGGGCACGCCGCCGGAGTTGTCCGCCCCGGTCAGCCCCGCCAGCACATCGTCCAGTTCGTCCGGCTTGACCAGCACCTCCCGCGCCTTGGACCCCTCACTGGGTCCGACGATGCCCCGCGTCTCCATCAGGTCCATCAGCCGGCCGGCCTTGGCGAACCCGACCCGCAGCTTG
>JBIQML010000836.1:0-1882 GCA_044463405.1 Nakamurella lactea
GGCCGCCCGGCTGCGGTACGCGGACCGGCCGGTGGACCTGCTGGTCAACAACGCAGGCAAGGGTCTGGGCAAGGGCTTCGCCGCGGCCAGCGAGGCCGAGCTGCTCGAGCAACTGGAGCTCAACGTCACCGCCGTGATGCTGCTGACGCACGCCGCGCTGCCCGGCATGATCGCCCGTCGGCACGGCGGGGTGATCAACATCGCCTCCGTCGCCGGCATGCTGCCCGGGCGCGGCTCGGCCTATTCGGCGTCCAAGGCGTGGGTGATCTCGTTCACCGAGGGCATCGCGATGTCCTTGCGCGGAACCGGTGTCCGGATGGTGGCGGTGTGCCCGGGCTTCGTGCGCACGGAGTTCCACGACCGCGCCGGCATCGACATGGCCGGCAAGCCCGAGGCGCTGTACGTCGACATGGACACCGTGGTGTCCGAGTCCATCCAGGCGCTGCGATCCGGCCGGCCGATGGTCGTGCCGGGGGCGCTGTACAAGGGCGTGGTGGCGGCCGCCAAGTTCGCCCCGCGCTCGCTGGTGCGGTCGGTCGCCTACCGGGTCGACAGGGATACCAGGACCTGACGACCGGTCGCCCCGAGCCACGCCCGGCCGGCGACCCCGTCACCGCTACTGGCGGCGGCGGCCGACCCGCACCGCCCCGACCGCCAGCGCGCCGAAGATAGCGGTCCACACCGCGACGTTCGTCACCGGCTGCCACAGCGGCTCGAACAGCATGGCCTGCCCGGAGGTGCCGTTGAGGATGTGCCCCTCGGTCAGCGCCCGCCTGGCCAGCGACACGTACCCGTACAGCGGGGTGAACTTGGCGATGGTCAGCAGCGTGCCGGACAGCGGGAAGAAGATGTTCCCCAGGAAGGCGAGGATCACCAGCGAGCCGCCGGCCGCCCCGACGGCGGACTCGCTGCGGAAGGCCAGCCCGAAGATCAGCCCGTACACCGAGAAGATCGCCGCCCCGGCCAGCACGATCACGGCGCCGATGATCCACGCCGCGCCCACCCCCCTGGCGCCGGTGAGGTAGCCGAGCAGGTAGATCAGGCCGACCGGGACCAGCGCGATGATCATCGCGACCATCGCCTTGGTCAGCACGAAGGCGGAATCCCGCATCGGCGTGAGGCCGAGTTGCCGTCCCCAGCCCTGCATGCGCTCCACCGCGGCCGACCCGCCGATGCCCACGGTGGCGGTGACGGCGCCGTACGCGGCCATCGAGATCATCACGTACATCGCCACATTCCCGTTGCCGGCCGGCTCCTTCGACCAGGACTGCGCCGCCCCGAAGATCACGTACAGGAACGCCGGCAGCACGGCGGTGAAGAACACGCCGAGGTAGTCCCGGAAGAACCGCTTGAGCTCCAGCCCGAGGTAAGTCGGGTTCACGCTCCCACCTCCGTCGCATCCGCGGCCCGTCCGGACCGGGGCTCGTCGTCCAGGTGCTCGCCGGTGAGCGTGAGGAACGCGCTGTCCAGGGTGGGCGGCGCGATCTCCAGGTTGCGCGCCGCCAGGTCACGCAGCAGTGCCAGGGCGACGGCGTCGGTGTCGGCGGCGGCGATCTGCACCCGCCGGCCGCGCACCGTCACCTCCGTGACACCGTCGATGGCGCGGACCCGCTCGAGCCACCGATCCTCGCCCTGCGGCGGGATCTCGGCCGAGACGGTACGGCCGGAGCTTCGTGCCCGGATCTCGCTGGTCGTCCCGTCGGCGACCACCCGCCCCCGGCTGATCAGCACGATCCGCTCGGCGAACGAGTCCGCCTCCTCCAGGTAGTGGGTGGCGAACAGCACGGTGCGTCCGGAGGCGGTCTCGGCGCGCATGGTGTCCCAGAACGCATGCCGCGCCGCCACATCCATGCCGGCGGTCGGCTCGTCCAGGATCAGCAGT